>JBAZCG010000058.1:0-21498 GCA_041671085.1 Desulfurivibrionaceae bacterium
TTGCCCTCGATCATCTTGGCGGTGACTTCCTTGACAAAGGCCGGGGCGTCAACGGGTACGACGGGCGGTTTCGCGTGGCCGCCAGCGGTCTTGGGAATCTTTACTTCAACGATGTTATTTACGGCCACGTCAACCGCGCCGTAGTTCATGTTGACGACCTTGTCGCCTTTCTTGCCGTAGGTCTTCTTGATCGCGTCCTTGATAGCCTTGATGGCTTCGGCCTTGGTGAGAATGCCGGAGATCAGGAAGAAGGCGGTCTGCATGATCATGTTGATCCTGGCGCCCAGGCCGATGGCCTCGGCCAGGGTGATGGCGTCGATGATGTAGAATTTGGCCTTCTTCTCGATCAGATCCTTCTGGACCACGGAGGGCAGCTGTTTCCAGACCTGGTCCTTGTTGAAGGTGGTGGTCAGGAGGAAGGTGCCGCCGGTCTCCATGTTGCCCAGCAAGTCGTACTTGTCGAGGAAGGTGAAGTTGTGGCAGGCCACGAAGTTCGCCTTGTTGATCAGGTAGGGTGCAACGATCTTGTTTTTGCCGAAACGCAGATGGCTGGTGGTGATGGAGCCCGACTTTTTCGAATCGTAAACAAAGTAGCCCTGGGCGTTGTTGGCGGTCTCGGTGCCGATGATCTTGATCGTGTTCTTGTTGGCGCCAACGGTGCCGTCCGCGCCCAAACCGTAGAACATGGCCCGGTAGACTTCCTTGCCCTCAATGTCGAAGGAGGGATTGTACTTGAGGCTGGTTTTGGCCACATCGTCATCGGGGCCGACGCAGAAGTTGTTCTTGGTCTTTTTGGCGGCCATGTTGTCGAACACCGCCTTGACCATGGCCGGGGTGAACTCGGCGGAGCCGAGGCCGTAACGGCCACCCAGGATGCTGGGGCTGGCCTTGAGAGCCTTGGACTCCACCGCCTCGCCGATTGCGGCGCGGATGTCAAGATAGAGGGGTTCACCGGCAGCGCCGGGCTCCTTGGTGCGGTCGAGCACGGTGATGCGCTTGACCTTTTTGGGCAGGGCCTTGATCAGAGCGGCCGAGTCAAAGGGACGGAAGAGACGCACTACGACCAAGCCGAGCTTCTTACCTTTCTTGGCCAGATGCTCCACCGTGGCGATAACGGTCTCGGCGCCGGAGCCCATCATGATGATGATGTCCTCGGCGTCCGGGGAGCCGTAGTAATCAAAGAGATGGTACTTGCGGCCGGTGAGCTTGGCGAACTTGTCCATGGTTTTCTGAACAATGCCAGGGGTGGCGCTGTAGAACTTGTTCACCGTCTCGCGGCCGGTGAAATAGACGTCGGGGTTCTGGGCGGTGCCGCGCATCATGGGCCGATCCGGGGAGAGGCCGCGCTGGCGGTGTTCGATGATCAGATCTTCGTCGATCATCTTGCGCATGTCGTCGAAGGTGAGCTGCTCCACCTTCTGGATCTCATGGGAGGTGCGGAAGCCGTCGAAGAAGTGCATGAAGGGGATGCGGCTTTGCAGGGCGGCCTGGGTGGAGATCAGGGCCATGTCCTGGCATTCCTGGACGTTCTGGGAGCAGAGCATGGCCCAGCCGGTCTGGCGGGCGGCCATGACATCGCTGTGGTCGCCGAAGATGGAAAGCCCCTGGCAGGCAAGGGAGCGGGCCGTAACATGGAAGACGGTCGGGGTCAGTTCACCGGCCAGCTTGTACATGTTGGGGATCATCAGGAGCAACCCCTGGGAAGCGGTGAAGGTGGTACAGAGCGCGCCGGTGGTCAGGCTGCCGTGCAGGGCGCCGGCCACGCCGCCCTCGGACTGCATTTGGGTGACAACCGGAATGGAGCCCCAGATGTTCTCCTGCTTGGAGGCTGATTTGGTGTCGGACTCCGCCGCCATGGGAGTAGAGGGGGTGATGGGGTAGATCGTGATGATCTCGCTGGTGGCGTAGGCCACATGGGTACATGCCTGATTACCATCAATGGTGACCATTTTCCGGGACATAGACTCATCTCCTTCCATTCTGATTGGGTTGATAACGGTGGAAGCCGTCGTTAAAAAATAACTTGAACGATTGTTATCCCGCGAACGGCATAAGGAGCCGTAACGAAATGGTCAAGACTGGACAGGTTGTTTTTTAACGGCTCCTAAACTTTTAGAGCCGCCCCCCTTTGTGCGCGGGGCCAAAGTGAGGTGCGGTCAAAATAACGTTGTTAGCGACAGGGAAAAACCAAAAGCACAAACATCTCTTTACGTATAAATACGGGGGGTTAAAAGCTTCCGCCTGCGTGCCATTCTTGCTGAACTGAACAATTTAAACGAAGTTTTCAAGAATATCCAGTTTTTATTTTACAGATTGGTTTTGCGTGGTTTTCATGATCAGTTCCTGGGATTTGAGCAAGACCTTGGTGTCCGGCGGAACAGACTGGGTCAGCCAGGTATTGCCGCCGATAACCGAGCGGGCGCCGATGATGGTGTCGCCGCCCAGGATGGTGCTGCCGGCATAGACCGTGACGTCATCTTCAATGGTTGGATGACGCTTGCTCTGGCGGTCAAGGGCGCCGGAATCGTCTCGCTTGAAGGATAGGGCGCCCAGGGTTACGCCCTGGTAGAGTTTGACCCGCTGGCCGAGGACACTGGTTTGCCCAATAACCACGCCGGTGCCGTGGTCGATGAAAAACGAGGCGCCGATGGTGGCGCCCGGATGGATGTCGATGCCGGTAATGCTATGGGCGTATTCGCTCATGATGCGCGGCAGGATGGGAACCCCCAAGGTATAGAGCTCGTGGGCAACCCGGTAGACCAGGATGGCATAAATGCCGGGGTAGCTGAAGATGATTTCGTCAAAACTGCCGGCGGCAGGGTCGCCTTCATAGGCCGCCCGCACGTCCGTGGCCAGAATTGCCCGCAGGGCGGGCAGCGAGTTGATGAATTTGAAGGCGTTTTCCTTGCCCGTGTCTTCGCAATGCTGGCAGCTGGTGCCATGGCGGAGGCACTCGTGCCGGATGGCGTTGGTGATCTCCCTGGTCAGTTTTTCATAGAGACCGGAAATTTCCAGGCCCAACTGGTATTTGAGGCTGACCCGGTCGATGCCCTGGTTGCGGAAGTAACCAGGAAAGAGTACGTCGCGGCAGGATTCCAGGATGTCGATGATGTGCTGGCGGCTGGGCAGGGGTTCCGCTTCAACGTGTTCAAAACAGGCGTTGTTGTAGCAGGTGTCCACCACTTGATCAATTATTTGCGGAAGCCGACTCCGGAAGTCGGAAGTGACCGGGTGCTCCTTGGGGCAGGCTTCATTTTGGGCAAGGGGGATTTTTGTTTTCTGGGGCACGGCGTGTCCTCCGGATTTATAAGCAAAAACAGGAAAAGATTCAAACATTGGAACATGGATTAAAACAGTAACAACGATTTGTTGTTCTCTCAAGAATTCCCTGAGATTATCTGGTGTTTTTGGGGAAACGGATGGATGTTTAGGTGGCAGTCCTGGCCTGAGAGATAAAGAACAACAGGCTTGCCGTCGCCAAAACGATGCAGGCGCCAAGGAAAGAGGCAGGCAGGCCAAGGGTGGCGGCAAGGATACCGCCCATCAGAGGGCCGAGGCTGTGGCCCATGTCCATGATGGAGCCGAGGATGCCCATGGCCGAGCCTTGGGCGCCGTCTTTACTCTGATCGGCGATATGGGCGGCGCTGGCTGAAGTGACCACCGAGATGGTCAGCCCGAGAAGGATGCTTAAGGCGAGCAGGATAAGAAAGGAATCGGCTATTGAGAGAAAAGCGATACAGATGCCTGCGGCAACCGCGCCGACCCAAATTTGTTGCGGTCTGCCGTGGCGATCGGAGAACCGGCCCATGACCGGTTTTGCCAGGGCGATGGTGATGATTTGGGAGGAGAGGCAGAGGCCGATCTGATATGGGTCCAACCCCGCCTTGAGAGCGTGGGCCGGGAGAAAGGTTTCAAATGTTCCGTAGGCAAAAAGGATGGCGGCTTCCACTGCGCAGGTCATCATGATGCCCCGGTTTCTCAAAAGTTCTTTGGCCCCCTCCCGCCAATGGGGGCGGGGGGTAGGTTTTTTGGAGTCGCCCTGGTTGAGGTCAGGAAGGAAAAATGCGCTAAAAAAAACGGCAAGTCCGGCAATCCCGCACACAAGGTAGAGGGTGTGAAAGCCGGCTGTGCTGACACTGCCGATCTGATCGGTTGCGTAAAAGCCGAGAAGGGCGCCGCCCAGGGCCGGAGCCATAAAGCGGCCTATAAGGGTGGCGGTGGAAAACCAGCCCATCTTTTCGCCCCTCCCTTTTTGGAAAAGATCCGAAACCATGGCCATGGCCACGGGCAGGAAGATGGCGGTGGCCAGGCCGTGATAGAAGCGAACCAGGGCCAGCTGCCAGATCTCCCGGACCAGCAGATAGAGAAACGGAGCCGTGGCGAAGACGATGGCGGAAATCAGGAGCATGCGCTTCCGGCCAATCCTGTCCGAGAGGATGCCGGCTGGAAAGCTGAACAGAATCCCGGTGCCGGCGGAGATCGAGGCGATCAGCCCCACTGCGGCAGGCCCGCCGCCAAGGTGGCTGACAAACAGAGGGAGCGCCGGGCTCTTGGAGATGGTGCTGCTGAAGATGGCCAGCAACCCCACCCCGCAGAGCAGTTTGAATGGAAAGGCAGCCATTGCTATTTCCGTTCCTCGTTCTGGGTATGGAAGGTATTCCAGGCCTTGAGGCCGCCGTCAAGATAGGCGACCATAACGCCTTTTTCCCGAAGCGTGTTGCTCACCGATTGGCTCACCGAACCGCCCTGGGCGCAGTAGATGACGGCGGCGGTGCCGGTTGGCAGCTCTCCGGCCCAGTTTTCAACCTGTTCCGGGTCGCGCCAGGCTGCGCCGGGAATCATGCCGGGCGCGGCCTCATGCTCGGCCCTGCGCCGGACGTCCAGCAGGGTGACCCCGCCTTGGGCCAGCATCCCCGCAAGCCGTGGCGCATCGATAATTCGTTCGGCGATCAGCCCCTGGATTTCCTCATGATACACCAGGTAGCGTTTCAGGGTGGTCTCGTTCTTGCCGTATTTGTGGTATCCGTTGAGGATCTCGACAAAGCGGGTCTCTGTCTCGGCTTCCTCCTTGATCTCGACGATGCCGTCGTGGATGATGTCCACCAATCGGTCGGCGTAGATGATGATCCGTTCCTCCAAGCGGTGCAGGGTATAGTCCTTGATGGGCAACCCCAATTCAATGGCCTCCGGTTCGGTAAGGCCGCCCCGGATGTGTTTTTCCATGACATCGGTAATTGCCTGGGGCAACCCCAGTTTGGCGCCCAACTCCGCGCCGATCCTGCCGTGGTTGATCTCATGGGTGGCGGTCTTGCCCAGGTCGTGGAACAGCGCGCCTCGGCCCACCAACTCCAAGTCCAGCACGGCCCCGGTGCGGCGGGCGATCTCCAGGGCCTTGGTCGCCACCTTCAGGGAGTGGTCCAGGTCGGCCTCGGTCATCCCTGCGGTGCGGAGCAGGTCGATATCCTTTTGTTCGATGCGGTAGTCCATGGTCATTCCTCCCCTCCTGTATTTGCTGCGATGCCGAAGTAGATTTGGGCCTCCTGCATGGCGTCAATATATTGCTGCTGGAGTTTTTTGAATTTCTTCTCCATGTCTTCGCGCAGGTGCTCGATGTACTCCCGCACCCCCTCCTCGCCGAATTGCGCGGCGATCCGCGGCCCGAAATCCCAGATGCGGGTGAAGTCGTGGCGCTCGTTTTTGTTGTCCGGGTCGTCGATCCAGCGGTGCAGATCGGCGTAATCCTTGCCGGTTCTTCTCAGGCTGGTTTCAAAGTGTTTTTCGGTTGGGGGCATGGTGTTTCCTCTTTGTCATGGGTTGTTTTTGCTCTTGAAAAAGGCCAGCAGATTGTCCAGCACCGCGCTGCTCCGTTCGATGCGTTCCAAGTCGGCGTCGGTGGTGACGGTGATGCCGTCCAAAAGCGCTTGTATTCCTGCGGTTTCCGGCAGACCGAAGACGGATTCCTTGAGGTCGATGTCGTGGATGATCTTGGTCACCTGGGTCAGGGCCGGGTCGGTGAGGCCGAACCGTTCCACCATCACCTCAAAGGAGCATTTGTCCATGACGTGGGTGTATTCCGCCTCAATCATGTCGAAGCGGATTTCCTCCGGGTCAGGGGAGTATTGGCCGCTGTCCACGAATTTGAAGCGGGCATTTGGGTCGGCATACCGCCGTACCAGCCAGGCGCAGGCGACTCGATCCACATAGACATTTTTTCTGGTTACCCAGGTCTTGCCGCTCAGCCCGGCAACCCCGCCGTTTTTGTTCGGAGCAGGCTGCTCCGTTGTCCGGTGCTCGATGAGGGTGGTTTCGAGATCGCGCAGCGCCACCTCGACTTGGAGCTGTTCCTGGGTCTTGAAAAAATCGATCCGCATCACTTCGACGAACTGTTTTCGCAATTTTTCCAGCCTGCCCCGGAATTCAAGAAGGCAGTCGGCTGCGGATTCTCCGACCTGGCAGCGCCAATCCTCCCGCAGGGTGCGGGCCTCGGCGAGAATCTTTGCGTAATCGCTTCCCCGGGCGGCGTGGAACAGGCCGATAACCTGCTGGTCGCTCAATCCTTCAAGAAAACGGGCTTCGATCATTGTTGCCTCGCCGCCGCCATCGGCAATTTCCTTGACGACCCAGGTAAGATCCTCCAGGGCCTGTTCCTGCCGGGGCATGGCGTAGACCGACTGCTTGATCGCCACCGCGCCGAGCTGTTGCAGACGGCGCCAGATTTTGGCCCGGAAGTAGGCGGGTTTGGCGGGTATTTGGTGGATGAGCAGTAGCCAGTCCATGGTGTTCTCCTTTGTTGTTATGTCACTTGTTATCTTTATGATATAGCATGTGTTTTGTTGTGTCAATCGCGAGGCGATTTTTTTGTAGGAAGAGCGGGCGGATGCAGTGTGGGCGCAGGGAATAGTGGCGGGAAGGGTCTGGCATCGGGTATACTGGCGTCATGATCCAGGCAATCTCGCAACAGGAATCCGTTCCGGATGTCCCCAGCCAACCGGCTATCGTTTCTGTCACCGGGCTCACCAAGCGGTTCGGCGAGCGGTTGGTGGTGGACAACATCTCTTTTGATATCCAGCGGGGCCAGTGTGTTGGCTTTCTTGGTCCCAATGGGGCCGGGAAAACCACCTGCATCAATATGCTCCTGGGATTGGTGGAAAAAAGCGCGGGTGAGATTCGGATTTTTGACCTGGAGGCGCCGCGTTTTCACCGGGAAATCAAGGCCCGCATCGGGGTGGTGCCCCAGGCGGACAGCCTTGACCCGGACCTGAGCGTGGAAGAGAACCTGCGGACCTATGCCGGGTATTTCCAAATCCCGCACCGTCTTGCCCGTGCGCGGGTTGAAGAACTCCTGCATTTTTTCGCCCTGCACAACCGGCGGGATGAGATCATTGAGCGTCTGTCCGGGGGGCAACGGCGGCGATTGCTCCTTGCCCGCGCCTTGCTCAACGAGCCGCAGCTTCTTATTCTCGATGAACCCACCATCGGCCTTGATCCCCAGGCCCGTCATCTGATCTGGGAACGTCTTGCGATTCTCCAGGCTCAAGGGACAACCATGCTCCTGACCAGCCATTATCTGGAGGAGGTTTCTCGCTTGAGCCAGCAGGTGCTGATTCTGGACCATGGTCAGGTCGTGGTCCAGGGCGAGCCGCGGCAGCTCATTACGGATATGGTCGGCCTTGAGGTTTTCGAGGTGGATGGAACGGTGGCCGAACTTGACGTGTTGGAAGCATCGTTCAGGCAGTGCAATGCCAGGTTGGAAAGGGTGGGGGATAAGCTGTACGTCTATGCCCGGGAGGATTGTTCCCGTCTGGTGAAAGTGCTGGGTGAAGCAGGCAGCTGGGTGCGGCGTCCGGCCAACCTGGAGGACCTTTTTATTCAGCTCACCGGCAGGTCGTTGAGGGAAACATGAATGCTCGTGTAAAAAGGGAAAGAGGCCAAAGGTCCGTGACAATAAATAATCAACCCACAACGCGATTCCGTCGTAATTGTGGTTCCTTACAATTTCGACAATCATGAACGGATTTTCTTTTTGGACAATCTGGCTGCGCAACGGGCGGGTTTGGAAAAAGAACATCCTGGCCACCCTGATCGGCAATCTGGGCCAGCCCCTGTTGTTTCTCCTGGCCATGGGCTATGGCCTTGGCCGGGATATGGCGCCGGTGGCCGGCTTGACCTACCTACAGTTCATCGCCCCAGGGCTGGTTGCCTCGGCGGTGATGTACAGCGCCGCCCTGGAAACAACCTACGGCTCCTATACCCGCCTCACCGTGCAGAAAACCTACGAGGCCATCCTGATGACCCCCCTCGGCGTTGTTGATCTGGTCCTGGGAGAGATTGTCTGGGGGGCGAGCAAGGGGATGCTGGCCGGGGTTATCATGCTGCTGGCCTTGCCCCTTTTCGGCGTGGTTCCCTCACCCTGGGTTGTTGCCCTACTGCCGATGCTGTTTCTCTCCGGCATGTTTTTCTCCGCCTTTGGACTGATCATGACGGCGTTGGCGAAAAATTATGATTTTTTCAACTACTTCACCTCGCTGGTCATTACCCCGCTCTTTCTTTTCTCCGGGATATTCTTTCCGGTGCAGACCATGGCGCCGCCGGTCAGGGGATTTCTTGAGCTGCTGCCCCTGACCCCCATCGTCAGTCTGGCGCGCATCCTCTGTTATGGACGGTTCGACGAGCCGGTCCTCATGAAAATCATCGGCTCTCTCTTGGCCACAGGCTGCGCCGTATGGCTGGCAGGGTATCTTCTCAGGCGACGTCTGATTCAATAATCCGGGTGCTTTTACAGGTGTTGCTCGATAAAACGGCGGATCGTCTGCGGAGTGAGGATAAGTCCGGTGAGGACATCGTTACCGATCCTGATGGTCGGCACGGTTTTGATCCCTGCTTGGCGGGACCGCGTCAGATTGGTGGCGACCTCAATGGTTTCCAGCTCGAGGTTGGGGGAGTTGGCAACGATTTTTTTCAGGGCGTGGCTCACATACAGGCAGCGCGGGCAGAGGATGGTGCGGTAGAGTTCTATTTTCATGGTGCTCGCCGGGTTGTTCGGGCCTTGAATTATCGTTCAATGAGGGTTTTGATATAGCTCTGTTCATCTTGCGGAGGGATGAAAATTTCCAGGTTATTGTTCCAACGACTCACATAATGCTGGGTAAGCAGGTTGCGTATTGCATTCTTGAGTTGGATTGCTGTGGTGTATTCCTGAATGAAGTATTCGCCGTAGCTGTTCTCCGTAACCATGGTCGATTTTAGGGTTTTCGCCCCCTTGACCGGTTCCTTTTCAAAGTTGACAATGGCCAGCGCCCGTAGCACCTTTTCCCGTTTGAGCAAATTTGCTGGGGAAATGCGGGAAAAATGGATGATGGGAAAGATTTTTATCAGAAGCTCGGTGAGCTTCTGGATATCCACCAGGTCGATGGGTAGGAAATTTTTTGTCAGATGAAGCTCGGTTTTGGCGGCAAGGATGCCATTAACCAGGAGCCAAACGATGAGCCGGACCAGGTTGTTTTCTCGCTTGATCACCGAATCCACATGGCTTTTCACCGTTTCGTGGTCAAGTTGTCCCTGAAAGGCATAGTAGTGAAACTCACCTTCGTATTTGGTGATATGGATGGTGATATGTTCTTGCGCCATCAGATCGCGGGAAACACTGCGGATGTAGTCGATCTTGTTCGGTTTCTGTTCATAGAAGGTGAACAGCTTGCGGCCTAAGATGGAAATGTCCCGCTCGGTAATGGTCAGGCCCGTGTCCGCGCCAAAACTTTTAAAGATCCAGCGTAGTCTCTTGTAGGTTTCGATGAGATAATCGTGGACCTTGACGCCAAAGGCAATGAGTTCCTTGTACTTCCAGTCGCGGAAGCGCTGGAAGTGGCTGAAGTTTTCAGGGAGAAGATGCCAGATTTCCATCATGTCCATGGTTGCTTTGAGGTGGCTGGTCTGCCCGAATTTGGTATTTTTTTGTGATTCAAACCCCTCAAGGGTCTTGAGAAAGAGACATTCCTGGATTAGGGATGCCCGTTTTTTTTCTGCTTTTTCTTGGGAGTAAAAGGCAATGATGTCACGGGCCAGCAGGATGTACGGGTCCACCTCAGCCAGGTCTATGGTGCCCTGTTCTGCGGGTAGAAGTTTTTCCGGATAGGTCACCAGGCATTTTACCCTGTCGGAGAACAGCGGGAGGGTTGTTGCCTCCCCGCGCAGTAGGAGTTCGAGATAGGCAAATTTAATCACCGACTTGAACGGGCTGTCCAGCGCTTTGTTCATCTGCCAGAGGCAGGCCCCGAAAATTTCCGACTTGGGGATGTCGGAGAGATAGCCGAGATCAACAAAATCATTGACGCGGAGCTTATTGCGCGAAACCAGATTTTGGACAAAGTTCCGGTATTCCCCTTCGGTAAGGCCTGGTGGGATAAACCACCAGAGGAGCGCCTTGCCGGCCACCAGAATATGGGTACGGAAAAGCTCATCCTTGAGAAGGAGTTTGATGGCGGAGCCTGCCGATTCTTCATCGGTCTCCGCTTCGAAATTGTTTTCCTTGGTCTGGTCAATGTCCACCAGGAAGAAGTGGACCTCCGAGCCCCGTTTCAACGCCCACTCTTCGATAGCCTTGCATTTCTCTTGCAAAAGCTGCAGTCCCTTTTCGCCAAGCTCTCCCTTACGGATGCTGACCCAGTAATCGCAGTCGGAAATCGTCGACTGGGCGATGGTGCCAATACTGCCGATGGTTTTTAAGGAGTGGACGCAGGGCTTTTCGGTAAAGGGGGAGGGCCTGTCGATCCGCATAGCTGTAGAGTTTGGAAAATAGCGGCGAAAGAGCTCGTGGGGAAATTCTTCTGTCGGGTTGAAGAGGTGAATGCCGTACGGACAATCCGCATCATCGATAAAACCGGGGAGGTCCGGGTAGTTGCTGTGGAGTAGATAAGGAAGAACCTTGAGCAGGAGATTGCCTTGGTTCGTGTTGAAAAGCAGCGCTTTAGCCTTCCGTTCCTCATTATATTTGAGGTAGCGGGTCAGTTTTTGCTGGAAGGAGTTTGCGGCTGGTTCCGGTTTGGTATCATCCATGGGACGGGTTGTTTCCTTTTAGGGGCCGTTACGAAACAAGATTCTTATGGCCTATTCGTCATGGCTCTTTATGTCGTATTGGCCAGCCAAGTGGGTGGCATTATTTTGCGGTGGCAACGATAGCGGCGACGGCTTACGGCGCCTGGAGTATGGCCTCATGCAGACGAACTGCCTGTATGGTTTTTTCCACGTCATGGACGCGAAGAATATCCGCTCCTTGTGTGGCGCAATAGGCTGAAATTATGGCTGTTGCCGGATCCCGGTCCTGGGCTTCCAGGGCAAGGAGCTTGCCGATGAATGCCTTGCGGGAATGCCCGATAAGGAGTGGATATCCTAACTTTTTAAACGCATGCAGATTTTTAAGGATCGTCAGGTTATGTGCTACAGTTTTGCCGAACCCGAGCCCGGGGTCAACAATAATCCGCTCTTGGGCAAGGCCTTGTTGCCTTGCCCAAGATATCCGCTCATCCAGAAAATCCGTGATTTCTTGGATGAGATCATCGTACACCGGTTCGTCCTGCATGTCTTTGGGAGTTTTGCGCATATGCATGAGAATGACCGGCGCTTCATGGGTAATGGCGATCCTAATCATCTCGGGATCGAAGCGTAACGCGCTCACATCATTGATAATATCCGCGCCCGCGTTCAAGGCCTGGTGCGCCACCTCTGCTTTTGTCGTATCAATGGAAATCGGGATGCTGCGATGCAGTGCGCGAATGCAGGCAATGGCGGGAAGAACCCGGCGCAGGTCCGCGTGTTCCGCTACCGGTTCGGCATAGGGTCTGGTCGATTCTCCCCCCACATCAAGGAGGTCCGCTCCGTTTTTCAGCATGGTTTTGATCTGGGAAGAGAGGGCCTTTTCCTGGGTAAAGCAGCCGCCATCGGAAAAAGAGTCCGGGGTGACGTTGAGAATGCCCATGACCAGAGGGCGGGAGCTAAATGCTATGGTTTTGTTTTTGGTTGTGATTTGCACGGAGCGACCTGGAAATACGAGAGCCCTTTGGGCGGTAAGACCGCCAAAGGGCTCAGTTTGTTGGAACGTAAAAGCAGGGGCATCGATTATCCTGCGAGGGTTATTACTGCGCTGAAATCTCCGTCGGAGGTGACGTTTTGCTGTCGCGCCCCATGATTGTTTCGATATCCTCCAGGCAGAGGGTTTCCTTTTCGAGGAGAGCCTGGGCAATGGACTTCAAAATTGCAATGTTTTCGGAAAGCAACTGGTGGACCTTTCCGTTGGCCTTGAGGACAATGCGTTTGACTTCATCGTCAATCTTGACAGCAGTTGATTCGCTGTAGTCGCGGTGTTGCGCGATTTCTCTGCCCAGGAAGATTTGCTCTTCCTTTTTGCCGTATGACATGGGGCCCATCTCCTCGCTCATGCCCCATTCGCAGACCATTTTTCGCGCCAACTGGGTGCAGCGTTCGATATCATTGCCGCTTCCGGTGGTGATTTCGCCAAAGATCAACTCTTCCGCCACCCTGCCGCTGAGCAGGATGCAGAGATTGTTTTGGAGGAATGAGGTGGCGTAGGTATGTTTTTCATCCACCGGCAGCTGCTGGGTAAGGCCAAGGGCGCGTCCCCGGGGGATGATGGTTACTTTGTGGATGGGGTCGGTGCCGGGTAGGAGCATGGCCACCAGGGCGTGTCCTGCCTCGTGATAGGCGGTGATTTCCTTTTCATTCTCGGTGATGATCATGCTGCGGCGTTCGGCCCCCATCATTACCTTGTCCTTGGCCTGCTCCATGTGGACCATGGTGATTTTTTCCGCATCGGCCCGGGCTGCGAGCAGCGCGGCCTCGTTCACCATGTTTTCCAGATCGGCCCCGGAGAAACCTGGGGTGCCACGGGCGATTACTTCCCAGTTGACATCTTCCGCGATGGCCTTTTTCTGACCGTGGACTTCCAGGATTTTTTCCCTTCCCTTCACGTCCGGCACCGGCACCACCACCTGCCGGTCAAAGCGGCCGGGGCGGAGCAGGGCCGGGTCAAGTACGTCGGGACGGTTGGTGGCTGAGATAATGATGACCCCTTCGTTGGATTCAAAACCGTCCATTTCGACCAGCAGCTGGTTTAGGGTTTGTTCCCGTTCATCGTGACCCCCGCCCAGGCCTGCGCCACGGTGGCGGCCCACCGCGTCGATCTCATCGATGAAGATGATGCAGGGCGCGTTTTTCTTGCCTTGGATGAAAAGATCCCGCACTCGGCTTGCACCAACGCCGACAAACATCTCGACAAAATCGGAGCCGCTGATGGAATAGAAGGGAACCTCGGCCTCGCCGGCAACGGCCTTGGCCAGCAAGGTTTTGCCGGTGCCCGGGGCGCCGGCAAGCAAAACACCCTTGGGGATGCGGCCGCCCAAGCGGGTAAATTTTTTGGGATCTTTGAGGAAATCGATGATCTCGGAAAGCTCTTCCTTGGCCTCTTCAATGCCTGCGACATCGGCAAAGGTGACCTTGGTCTGATCTTTGTCCAGAAGGCGAGCCCGGCTTTTGCCAAAGCTCATGGCCTTTCCGCCGCCGCCCTGCATCTGGCGCATGAAGAAGATCCAGACGCCGATGAGCAGGAGCATGGGGAACCAGGAGACAAGGACGGTGACGTACCAAGGCGACTCCTCCTTTTGCTTGACCAGGATGTTGACCTTGGCCTTGCGCAGGATGGGAATAAGCTCCGAATCGGCAGGAGGGGTGACGACCTTGAAATCCTTGCCGCCGCTGCCCTTGCCGGTGACTTCATCCGCCTGGATATTTACCGAGGAAATCTGGCCGGATTCGATGCTGGTCAGGAAATCGCTGTAGCTCATTTCCACCACGGAGGTTTGCGGCTTGTTGAACAGGTTGAAAAGCAGGATCATGGTGAGGCCGATTACCAGCCACATGGACAAATTTTTATAAAAGCTGTTCAAGCAGAGCCTCCGTCATTATTGGCAAATCGCGGGGTAAATCCTGCGAAAGGTGTCGCGTATTTTCTGTTTAGCCGCATGGTGTGCAGATAAAACCATGCAAAAATTTAGTGTTCTCACACCATAAGTCAGGCGCAGGAGAAAGTCCAGAGGGGTCAGCGCTGGACCTCTCTTTTTTGCACGACTCCTGCCGATTATTCGAAATATTCCTGCACCGACTTGGGCTCCATGGATTCCTGCTGCATGGTGCCGATGGCCTTGACCATGGATTCTGCCCCGGCAATGGTGGTGGTGTAGGGCAGGTGGTAATTCAGAGCCGCCCGCCGAATGGTATAGGCGTCTTCCGTGGTCCTGGTGCCAAGGGAGGTGTTGACGATCCACTGGATCTGCTTGTCCTGGATCTTGTCGAGGATATGCGGTCTGCCCTCGGAAACCTTGTGGACACTGGTGCAGGCAACGCCGTTCTCGGTAAGGATCCTGGCGGTGCCTGGGGTTGCCAGGATATTGAAGCCCAAAACGATCAGCTTTTTGGCAATGGGCACGATGGCTGGTTTATCGCTGTGCCTCACACTTAAGAGAACATTGCCTTCGGTGGGGATCTTTTGTCCCGCAGCCAGCTGCGATTTGGCAAAGGCCAGGCCGAGGCAGACATCCATACCCATGACCTCGCCGGTGGATTTCATCTCCGGTCCGAGCAGGGTGTCCACGTTGTCAAAGCGATCAAAGGGGAAGACCGCTTCCTTGACCGCATAGTGCGCAACCACGACCTCTTCGGTGAGACCCAGCTCCGGCAAGGTTTTGCCCATCATGACCTTGGTGGCCAGTTTGGCAAGGGGCACCCCGGTTGCCTTGCTGACAAAGGGCACGGTTCGTGAGGCACGCGGGTTCACCTCCAGGATGTAGAGCATGTTTTCCTTGACGGCAAACTGGATGTTCATGAGACCTTTGACCTTGAGTTCGGTGGCCATGGCCCTGGTCGCATTCTTGATGGTCTCGATCATCTCCTTGGAGATGGAGTGCGGCGGCAGCACACAGGCGGAATCGCCGGAATGGATGCCCGCTTCCTCGATGTGCTGCATGATCCCGCCGATGATGGTGTTCTCCCCGTCGGAGATGGCATCCACATCGATCTCCACCGCATCCTTGAGGAATTTGTCAATCAGGATGGGACGATCGGGCGAAACATCAATGGCCGAATTCATGTAGGAGGCCAAGTCCCTTTCGTTGTAGACGATCCGCATGGCCCGGCCGCCCAAAACGTATGAGGGGCGGACCACCACGGGATAGCCGATTCTCGCGGCAATAACCAGGGCTTCATCCGCAGTCTGGGCCGTGCCGTTTTCCGGCTGCAACAGGTTCAGTTTGTGCAGGAACTGTTGGAAGCGTTTGCGGTCTTCCGCCCGATCAATACTGTCGGGAGAGGTGCCGAGGATGGGCACCCCCGCCTTGGCCAGGGGCACGGCCAGATTCAGGGGGGTCTGCCCGCCGAACTGGACGATAACGCCATCGGGTTTCTCTTTCTTAATGATATGTAACACGTCTTCCCTGGTCAGCGGCTCAAAGTACAGCTTGTCCGAGGTGTCATAATCGGTGGAGACCGTTTCCGGGTTGGAGTTGACCATGATGGACTCAATGCCCATTTCCTTCAGGGCAAACGCGGCATGGACGCAGCAGTAGTCGAACTCGATCCCCTGGCCGATGCGGTTGGGGCCACCGCCCAGAATCATGACCTTGGGCCCGGTGGTTTCCCTGGCTTCGTCTTCTTTTTCGTAGGTGGAGTAATAGTAGGGGGTGTAGGCCTCGAACTCGGCGGCGCAGGTATCGACCAGCTTGTACACCGGCTGCACGTCAAGCTTTTCCCGCAGTTCCCAGACATCCTCTTCCGAGGTGCCGGTCAAAAAGGCGAGCTGGCGATCGGAGTAGCCGAGCTGTTTGACCTCCTGGAGAAAGTCATGGTCCAGCCCGTTAAAGCCCTTCTCCCGGATGCGGGATTCCATTTCGACAATCTGCTTGAAGTTGTGCAGAAACCAGGGGTCGATGAAGGAAATCTCGTAGATCTTTTCAACGCTCATGCCCCGGCGCAGGGCCTCGAATACCTGGAAATAGCGTTTGGAGTTGGGTTTGCGCAGGCCGTTTTCCAGATCCTGCTGCGCCAAGGACTCCAGGTTGAATTTGGGGTCCGCGCCAAAGCCGCTTACGCCGATCTCCAGGGAGCGCATCCCCTTCTGGAAGGCCTCCTTGAAGGTGCGGCCGATGGCCATGGTCTCGCCCACCGACTTCATGGCCGTGGTGAGAAAGTCATCGGCCTCGGGGAATTTTTCAAAGGTAAAGCGGGGAATCTTGACCACGCAGTAATCAATACTCGGCTCAAAGGCCGCCATGGTTTCCCGGGTGATGTCGTTCTGGAGCTCGTCCAGGGTGTAGCCTACGGCCAGCTTGGCGGCAATCTTGGCGATGGGGAAGCCGGTTGCCTTGGAGGCCAGCGCGGAACTCCGGGAAACCCGGGGATTCATCTCGATGATCATCAGCTCGCCGTCTTTCGGATTCACGGCAAACTGGACGTTGGAGCCGCCGGTTTCCACCCCGATCTCCCGCATGATGGCGATGGCGGCGTTGCGCATCTCCTGGTATTCCCGGTCGCTCAGAGTTTGGGCCGGGGCCACGGTGATGGAGTCTCCGGTGTGCACCCCCATGGCGTCAACGTTCTCGATGGAACAGATGATCACCACATTGTCGGCCTTGTCGCGCATCACCTCAAGCTCATACTCCTTCCAGCCAAGCAGGCTTCTTTCGAGCATGACCTCGGAATTCATGCTCAGGTCGAGACCGGCCTTGCAGAAATCATCAAGTTCCTGGGAGTTGTAGGCGATGCCGCCGCCGGTGCCGCCCAGGGTGAAACTGGGGCGAACAATGATGGGGAAGCCAATCTTTTCGCTGGCGGCCTTGGTCTCTTCAAGGGTGTGGATGATGACGCTTTCCGGGACCTTGAGGCCAATTTTGCGCATGGCATCCCGGAAGGAGTCGCGTCCTTCCGCTTTTTTGATCACCGCGATATTGGCCCCGAGCAACTCTACCCCGTATTTTTCAAGGACGCCCAACTCGGCGACCTTGATGGCGGTATTGAGGGCGGTCTGCCCTCCCAGGGTGGGCAGGAGCGCGTCCGGGCGCTCCCGCTCGATGATCTTGGCGACCATCTCCGGGGTAATGGGCTCGATGTAGGTCCGGTCGGCAATCTCGGGATCGGTCATGATGGTGGCCGGATTGGAATTGATGAGGATGACCTCGTAGCCTTCCTCTTTCAGGGCCTTCACCGCCTGGGTGCCGGAATAGTCGAACTCGCAGGCCTGGCTGATGATGATGGGGCCGGAGCCGATAATCAGAATCTTTTTAATGTCGGTTCTTTTAGGCATCGGATTTCTTACCTGCTTGTGTTTATGTCAATTTAGGAGCCGTTACGGAAGAATCAGTTCATTCCGTTGCGGCTCTTTATGCCGCTTGTGAAACGGCTGAGTGGCCGTGGCGCGGTCGGTTGCCGGTGCTGTTCCCGCCGCCGCTAGGGGTGCATCATTTCGATGAATCTGTCAAAAAGATACAGCGAGTCATGGGGGCCCGGGGCATTTTCCGGATGGTACTGCACGGAAAATATCGGGTACTTTTTGTGTCGCATGCCCTCGACACTGTTGTCGTTGAGGTTGATGTGGGTCAGTTCGATATCCGCTGGATTCAGGGTGGTTGAGTCAACGCAGAATCCGTGATTTTGCGAGGTTATTTCAACCTTGCCGGTAAGGAGATCCTTGACCGGCTGGTTGGCGCCGCGGTGGCCGAATTTGAGCTTGTAGGTGGTGCCGCCATAGGCAAGCCCGAGCAACTGGTTGCCCAGGCAGATGCCGAAGATGGGCGTTTTGCCGAAGAGAGCGCGGATATTATCGACAATCCCCGGAATGCCGGCCGGATCGCCTGGACCATTGGAAAGAAAGACGCCATCCGGCCTCATGGCCAGGATCTCATCGGCGGAGGTGGTACAGGGAACAACCTGCACCGAGCAATTCCGTTCGGCCAGGAGTCTGAGCTGATTGTATTTCAGACCGAAATCATAGGCGACAACCTTGTATTTGCCTGGTCCGGCGGTGCTGAAATTGCTGCCGGGAGCGGGCCGGTTGTCGCGCCAGCCATAGGGCTCGGCACAGGTCACTTCCCGAACCAGATCGCGCCCGACAAGCCCAGGGGAATTCTTGGCCTTCTGGATGAGGGATTCTGGGTTGAGATCCTCGGTGGAGACAATGCCCTTTAAAGCCCCGGCCACCCGGATGTGACGGGTAAGAGCTCGAGTGTCGATGCCCTCGATCCCGAGGATGTTGTCCTTTTTGAGGAAATCGGCCAGCGTGCCGGTTGAACGGAAGTTGCTGGGGATGGCATTGTATTCCTTGATGAGAAACGCCTCGACCTGCACTCGGTCCGATTCCATGTCCTCGGGGTTAACCCCGTAGTTGCCGATGAGGGGGTAAGTCATGGTGACGATCTGTCCCTTGTAGGACGGGTCGGTGAGCACCTCTTGGTAGCCGCTCATCCCGGTATTGAATACGATCTCGCCGCTGGTCTCTCCGGAGCCGGTGAAGGATCTCCCTTCAAAAATAGTGCCGTCTTCAAGGGCGATAAGTGCTTTCATAGGAATTTCCTAAACTCTTAAGTTGTAGAATGTACGCAAGATGATTGCGTTACGGAATGCAGATCTTCTTTAATGAGTGCGACCTGTTTTTGGGCCGACCCTTGTTGTCTGTTTGCGACCTTCAGGGCGCCTCGTCCAGCCACGGCATATTCTTCGGGTTTCTCAATAAAATAGAGTAGCCGGCTGGCGAGTTCCTGGGGGGTTTTTACGCAAAAGCCAGCGCCTTCAGCCTCCAGCAACGCCTTGGCGTCGGAAAAATCACCCATGTGGGGCCCGTAAAAAACAGGGGTTCCCCAGGCTGCTGCCTCTAAAACATTATGGCCGCCGCGTTCCACCAGGCTTCCTCCGCAGAAAACATAGGTGGCTATTGAATAGAGGCCTGTCAGTTCACCCATGGTGTCAACCAGAACCACCTCGGTGCTGCGGCCTTGCTCCTGAACCTGACGCAACCGCATGGTGGCGATCCCTTCATCTGCGAAGAGCTTTTCGATCTCGGTGAGCCTGCGGAGATGCCGGGGGGCAATTACCCAGACAAGATCAGGGAGCCGCTGTTGCAGGGAACGAAACACCTCGATCAGCATCGCCTCCTCGCCGGTATGGGTGCTACCGGTAACCAGCACCGGTTGCCGGCGGTGGATATCCAGCATCTGTCGATAACGCTCCGCCAGATGCTGGTCTGTCTGGATGATTGATTGGTCGTATTTGGCGTTGCCCAAAATTCGTATGTTGGCCGGATCTGCGCCCAAACCCCTGAACCGCTTGGCGTCACCGCCCTGGATAACGGAAATCTTGGTGAAACAGGAGAGCAGATCCTGCATAAAGTTTTTTATCTTTCGATAACCGGCAAACGAATTTTCAGAAAGGCGCCCATTCAGCAGGAACAGCTTTGCGCCGTGGTGTTGAGCCTGTCGGATGATGTTCGGCCACAGTTCTGTTTCCAGGCAAACATATATAGTGGGCCGGATCGTTTTTAGGGTCCGGTTGACAATGCCGATGAGATCAAGCGGGGCAAAAAAACAGGGAACATCTTCCGGAAGTTGGTTTTCTGCCATGATCAGTCCTTGTCGATGTCCGGTGGAGACAACAATGGACGCCTCGGGCAACTGTTTTTTGATCTCGGGAATCAACGCCTTGGCGACCTGGATTTCGCCAACCGATGAAGCGTGCAGCCAGATACGGACGGGTTTGTCTTCGTCAAGTTGCACATCTTCCACATGGCCAAAGCGCTGCCGGAGACCTTGACGATGTTTGCCCGAGAAACCAAGGTACACACAGGCAAAAGGAAAAATGACAATGAAAAGAAGCCAGCCGAAGAGTTGATACAGAATATATAACAAGGAGTAAGGTGCCCTTTTTGTACGAGAAAATATGTTGGTACAAACCTCAAATAAAAAATCAAAGTATTAAAACTGATCGCGGCTTTTTCGTCAATAAGAATTACGGGAGCGGGCCGCTGCAAGAGGGCATGGGAAATCGTCCCGAACCTTATTGTTGCTTAATGGTTCTTAGAAAATGCCAGCGATGGGCGCTTGGCAGTGGTTGCAGTTTCCGCCGGTCATGTGTTGCTGTGTTACCGCGAAACCAGTCCGCTCTATGACCAGTTTTCCGCAGTTTGGACAGAGGGTGTTTTCTCCTGTGTCGCCGGGAATATTCCCGACATAGACATAGCGCAACCCCTCGTTCAGGCCGATCTCCCGGGCGCGGACCAGGGTGTGGTGGGGAGTGGGTGGGCGGTCGGTCATCATATACGTGGGCCAGAAACGGGTGACATGCCAGGGGATATCCGCGGAAAGGCTTTTGATGAAACGGGCGATGTCGGTGAGTTCCCCGTCCGAATCGTTCCAGCCCGGAATCACCAGGGTGGTGACCTCCACCCAAACCCCCAGTTCCTTCATCAGCCGGATCGTGTCAAGGACCGGCTGCAGCTTGGCACCGCATACCTCCTTGTAGAACTTGTCGGTGAAACCCTTGAGATCGATATTGTTGGCGTCAAGATGCGGGGCCAGTTCCCTGGTGGCTTCCGGGCCGGTATAACCGTTGCTGACAAAGATATTCTTCAGCCCCGCCGTCCGCGCCAGCTTGGCGGTATCGAGGGCGAATTCGTAAAAGATGGTGGGCTCCACGTAAGTGTAGCTGATGGACTGGCAGTCGGACCGCTGTGCGGCTTCGACCACTTCTTCCGGGGTGCGCAGGGTGCCGGGCAGGTCTCCGGCATGGAGGTGGGGATACTGGGAGATCTCGTAGTTCTGGCAGTGTTTGCAGTGGAAATTGCAGCCCACTGTGGCAATGGAATAGGAAAGGGAACCGGGCAGCAGATGAAAGATGGGCTTTTTTTCGATGGGGTCGATGTTTTCGCTGATCAAGCGACCGTAGTTGAGGCTGTAGAGGATTCCGCCCCGATTCTCCCGGACCTTGCAGATTCCTCGGTGGCCTTCACCAATCAGACAGTTGTGGCGGCAGAGCAGGCAGCGGACATGTCCCGGGTGGTCAGCGGGCTTGGTGTAAAAGAGTGCTTCGTGCATGGTCACCTCCCAAGGCAATCGGCCTTTGCATATATGGATATAAGCAAATATACCACGGAAAAGGGTTCATTTGTATTAATTCACAAACGGGGAGGGGTGGTCAACAAGAAAAAAACCAATTTATTTCAATGGATTACTGTGTTTTTTAACGGGTGGTGAATAAAAAGTAAAAAATAGGGTTGACGTGGGGGGCTGGATCGACTAATTTGCCGCTCTCCGCAACGAAGGAGACCAAGACTGACTTCGGGTCAGACCCCTGGTGCAGCGATCATTGAAAACTGAATAGTGAGCAAAGTAGAAGATGGGCCCCAAGAAACCGGAGCTTCGGCTTCGGGAGTTTTTATTGCATTAAAGAGAT
>JBAZCG010000059.1:0-21484 GCA_041671085.1 Desulfurivibrionaceae bacterium
AGCCAGAGAAATCATAGGTCGCGGTTCCCGCATCAATTTCTGTGGCGGCGAAACTCAGGTCAATTTCCTGATAAGCCGAAGCCTGACTATTATTTTCGTGCCCTGTAAAGAAATTAGCCCCCCTGTCTGTGGGGCCTGGGTCTACCAGCCTGGGCTGAGTTCACCAACAACACTCATCACAGTGGAATAAAATACATTTGTTTGCTTAAAATTGTCATTTTCCCCATGATCCCCTCACGTTGAATGGTTACAAAAAAAACCTATGACCAAATTTCGCCTAACAAATCTTTCTCTAAATATCAACGGCGTTTCCTTATATTCCCCCTCAGTCCTTATCGTCCTGCGGCGCCTGGTTGTCCGCCTTGGCAGCAGGCTTTGCCGCAGGGGGGCTTTTCACATCCAGCCCCTTGCGGAGCCCCTGCATCTTTTCCTGAAACTTTTTGATGTACTGCTCCAGCACGTCGTCGGATTCGATCACATAAGGGGTGATCATTACCAAAAGCTCAGTCTTGGCGTTGCTCTGTTTTTCGTACTTAAACGCCCATCCTAGAAGGGGAATGTCTCCCAACAAGGGAATCTTGTTCTGGGTGGTGGTGTTGCCTTTCTTGATCAGGCCGCCCATCATGATGGACTGTCCATTCTTCACCGCCAGTTTTGTCTTGAGTTCCCGGGTTGAGATGATCGGCGAATTAGTGCCCCCAAGCTTATTTTCGAGGGCCGCGCTCACCTGCTGATCAATGTCGAGAATGACCACCCCGTCGTAGTTAATCCGCGGCCTGACCTTGAGAATGGTACCGGTATCCTTGTACTGGACGGTAGAAGTCCGAAGATCCGTTGAAGTCAGCGGCACGGATTCCGAGGTGACAATAGGCACTTGGTCACCCACATTTACGAAGGCCTGTTCATTGTTAAGTACCAGAATCTGGGGGGAGGAGAGCAGGGAGACATCGGTTTCCGCAGCCAGGGCATTGAGCAGCCCGACAACATCGCTGGCGCTCCTAAAAACGGAATATGAGAAGCCGCTCTTAATACTGCTCGCAAAATCGGTCTTGAAAGTCTGGCCATACTTGGTGCCATCGATCTTGAGCTGATTGTTTTTCAAAGCCCATTCAATACCAAATTCCCAGGAATCATTGAGGGTTACCTCGGCCACCAGCACCTCAATGAGTACTTGGCGGGGCAAATTATCCAGCCGTTCCAGCAGCTTGACCAGGCGAGTATAGTCGGGGGTCAACGCCCGGATCAGGATGATGTTGCGGGTGTCATCGGCCAGCAGCAGGGGTTCTCCCGCAAAATGGAGGCTGGTGTTTTTATTTTTCTTGTCCGCAGCGGTCCGAGGTTTAACGGCACTGCGCAGCGACGCGGACTTCCCCCCAGCTGCTGGCTTGCTTGGATCATCAAGGCTGGAATCCTGCCGCAGGCCAGGCTGGTTTTGGTTAATCCCGCCCTTGGCCAGGGTCTCTCCCCCGACCCCGAAAGGGGTCTTGTTCTGCGTCCCTTGCTCGAGCCCGGTTTTGATCTGCCCCCCTCCCCCTTCGCTGGGGGTCTTGCCCTGGAGATCCTCCCCTTCGATCAGAGAATTGACTACGGCTGCCAGTTCCGAGGCCACCGAATTGCGCACGTTATAGATGTAAATGGTATCCCGGCCCTCGGAGGGAACAACATCCAGCTCTTTGATCCAACGATCGGTGCTGTTCAGCAGTTGCTCGCTTTTGCTGATCAGGAGCAAGGAATTAACCCGTTCCAGAGCGATGATGGAAACAGCTTCATGCTCCTTGGGATTAACCGCCAGGGCGGTGAGAATCTCCTGTAGTTCATCCCGCAGGGTAAAGAGCGGTGCGTTTTCCACCCGAATCATCCGGACCTTGAGCGCCGAGAGAGGTGAAATATCCAGACGGGCCAGCACGCTTACGATGTCCAGCACCTTGCTTTCAAAATCGCTGACAATGAGGGTGTTCTGGCTGGTAAGGTTATAGATGGTGCCGGTGTCAGAAAGATACGGTTCCACCAGTTTCTGGGCCTCTGCCGAGGCAAGATGAACCACGGGAATAACCTGAACCACCAGCAGCGAGGATGCCTTGAGGGCTCCGGCCTCAGTCGGCCCGTATATATGCTGGGGCACGCCGCCCTTAGAAGGATGAATAGAATAATAATCCCCCTCGTTGCGCACATCCAGCCCGTTGATGTGCAGGACTTTCTGGAAAACGCCGAAAAGCTGATCCCTGCCGATTTTCTGTCCCGAGCGGATGTTGACGCTGCCCTTAACCTTGGGATCAACGATATAGTTAATCCCAAGGGTTTCGGAGATGACCTGGATGAACTCATAGATATCGGCATTATCAAAATTAAGCAGTATCCCGTCCGCCCCCACCTCTGCCCTTTGCGGCATTACCTCAGGGAGACCTTTTTTCAGGAACTCATGCTCGCCGACCCCGGAGGTGCTCATATCCTTGATCCGTGGCTGCTGGGCGGCTACGCCTTCCTTAGCCATCTCCTGCGCCTGACTTTTTGCCGGATCTCTCACGATCTGGTCATTGATTTCCTGCAGGTCAACCCAGGGGCGGGTGGCCTTGGGCCCGCAGCCCAAACTGACGGCAAGAAGCAGGAGAACAAGCAGGGTTTGAATCTGGCAACGCTTCATGAATGGAGTTCCTCTTCTGTTCGGTGCATTTTTTAATGCCATCGCCAAAAATAACGCCGGCATTGGTTATCGCATTATTGCCTCTTGCGTCTGCCCCACGACCGTTGGTCTTTCATGTCCCAAGACCTTCTTGCTTATTGCGCGTCATTTTTTTCCCCTTTGCCTTGTGCCTGGTTGTGCTGTTGCTGTTTCTCGATCAGCATCTGGAACAAATTCTTTGCATTGGGCACCTGGGGATCTTTTTGCGGCTCCAAGCGTTTCCGTAGCGGGGTCTTACGCAATTCTTCATCGCTCGGTGGGGACAGAAGCTGTCTTAGTGGCGCGGCAACCGGCGGCTCATTCTGCTTGGGGGACGACTGACGAGCCTGAGAAACCGCAGGTATCGGGGCATTTGGCTCCCGGGCTGACTGGGTCTGCACCTGCATCCGCTCCTTAGTTTTGTCATAGAGTAGTTTGGTTATTTTTTGCCCACCCCGGCTAAAGGTGATTTTTTCCGGCAAGATCTCCGTGACCTTGTGCCCATTCACCGTATCACCCACAACCACCCGAAGAAACCCCTGCTTCTGAGCAACGGCACCGCCCCCAGGAGGAGCGACGGCCTGCCCTCCCAGAGGATAGGAGAGCAGGGCCTTGGTGTTATCTCCGGCAATGATGGAACCGCTATACTGCACCTTGTCCATCCCCACATTCCCTGCATTTTGGGATTGCCCGTCTTTCCCGCCTCCACCGGCAAGATTCCGCTCGGCATTGAAAATATAGCCCTGATTGAAATCAGGCAGGACTCCAGGCGACACCGGTTGCAAGCTCAACCGTCTCTCGGGCAACGCAGTCTGGGCCGTGGCCGCTTTTTTATGTGGAATAACCAGCCGCGGCAAAGGGTCATCCCGCCAGACCATAACCAGTCCCCAGGCCTGAGCCAACAGCACCAGCAGAAGCGCAACCGCCATGGCGAGCCGGGTCGTCATATCGCCTTGTCGGCCTCCTTGCCGATTTTGTAATATCCCCGAACATCCAGGGAAATCTTCAACTCTCCGGGCTTGAATGGCTTGATGGAGAGGCTCTCGATCCTGAAAAATTGCTTGCTGGCGTAGCGACTGTGCAGGAACTTACCAAGATCGTTGAGTGCGCCGGACATCCGAATCTTGATGACGATCTCGCCGTGTTCCTTGCGATCCCCCCCGCCCCCCTCGCCTGCCCGCACCGGCTGGATAAACTCCGGCTCAAGACCAGCGTTGCTGACCTCCGATTGCAGCATGATCTGCATGGCCGAGGCGACCTTCTCTTCATTTTCACCTTGAAACAAGAAGGATTCAAGCTGCTGCTGCTGGCGAGCCAGGAGGGCGACACGATCCTCTATTTCCGGTAACCGCTGAACCGCCTCGCGGTATTGCGCCAGCATGGTCATGCGCTCTTCAAGTTCCGTCTGGCGGGAATCGAGATAGCCCCAGGCCCAGCTGCCGAGATTGGCGACCAGCAGCACCGCTGCCACCCCACCCAGGAGATGTCGCCGGTCAAACCGATGGATGAACTCCATGATCTGGTTCACGGCAGGTTGATCTCCATCTGAAAATAATTTTTGTTGTTCCGGCGGCTGGTTGATTTGAGGCTCACCTCGCCAAGCCCTTGCAGGCTGGCGGACATCTCGCCCATGTCGTCCGCATACCCGTCGAGATAGAGAATGGCAGCCTCCTTCTTTTCCATCCGGAGTTGATCAAGGTAGGCCGAGGCGGGGAGCTTACTGGTCAAGTTGGTCAGCAAAACAAGAAGATCCGGATTTTTTCCGATCTCCTCCAGTCTAGCGATTTCTTTTTGACTCTGGCTTTCCCTGCTGCCCAGGGCGCTGATCTTTTTCATTGTCGGCTGCAACCTGGCGATCTCCGCCTCAACCTGGCTACTGGTCGACTGGTAGCGATATTCCTTCATGCCCATCAACAAAAACAAAGACAGCACATTGAGCAGTGCCAATCCGGCAATCAAAAACTTAAAATAATCAGGCCGACGGTAGGAGGCGGGCAGCAAATTAAAGGCCTTGCCAAGGGGGGCCTCGACCAGCAGGGTGTCGGCATCGGCAAAGCCGCTGGCCTCGGAAGCCGCAGGGCAATACACCGTGTCACAATCGCTCAGCTCCCTGGCCTCCTCAACGGTGGGCAAGGATGGACAGAGCAGACGCTGACCCAGACGGCCATTGACAAAGGTCAAAAGTATGGTCATGTCGCCGGGTAACAACAGGGCACATTTTTTCTTGCCCTGGCTGCGCCCAAGATAGCGCTGGCTCAAGGGAAACAGGCCTGCCAGACTGTGCCCGCTCTCCGCCAACTCTTGCAAATAGGGGGCAACGGCCTCTTCTGGCACGGCGTAAAGGGTGACCGCCATTTCCTTGTTTCGCCGCTCCGCAACATAGCTGAAAAAACAGGCCCCCTCCGGAAAAGGCAGGAGCATATCAAGCTGATACCCAATGGCCTGCTTAATGCCGGAGGCCTTCACCGGCAGACTGAACTGTTTGCAGAAAAGCAGCTCTTCGGCGACATACACGGTTACTGCCGGACCAATTTTCTGCTGGGGGAGGAGGCCAACACTGGTCAGCAGCCGGGTGATTACGACCTCGACCGAATGCGGTTTGGCTTGTGGGCCACCCCCCAAACGGATGGCGCCGCGATCCGTAATGATCACCTCCGCCCCTCTCATGAGTAGCGCTCCTGCCAGGAAAGAATCTGGTAGCCATTGGCAAGAATCCGAACCAGGGCGTTGATGGTCAAACCGGTGGCGGCCTGATTTTCCCCGCCACCCGGCACGCGAGCCTCCCCGGTGGCGGTGATGGTGTAATAGAGGCTTGCCGTTCCTTCCTCGTAGCGGAGAAACGGCTCAAGCTCGGAAAAACGCACCTCTCCGATAATCTGCCGAGTCATGGCGGCGTTGAGGGGGCCCTGGAGCTGGCGGGCCTCATGATAGGCCTGCCGCTGGGTCTCGTCGCCGTTCACGATGAAGTCAAGCATGGTCGGGGTGAGACTGTTGACATTGATCCCTTTTCCCGGATTATGGACGGTGAAGACCTCCTCCGCCGGAAATTTTCCGGCCAGAAAGCCAGTCCCCCGGAGGAGAAAAAATTCCGCCGGATCTTCGATTCTGCCGTTTCTGGGGATGTAGGGTTCGGGCAGATGCATGTAGTATTCCTGTTCAGCGCCGTTCAGCCGCAGCAGATTATCAGGATCCCGCCAGTCCAGCAGCGAATCGAGGACAACGCCTGCCTGTTCCAAGGTGAGTTTTCGGTATCGCAGAAAAAGCTCCAACAACCTCGGTTCGGCAACATTGAGGTCTATCTTGCCGGATTCGTTTGCCGCATAATACCGGACCTGCCCCCCCTTCAGAGGATGGATGTACTGCCGCCCGGCTACCAGCCGCCCGTATTCGCCTTCCGCCTCCAAAGCGATGGGCTTGTCCATGAGCCTAAAGAGCGCGATATTAAAGCCCGCCTCGGCCAGGATGGCCGCCCGATCGCGATCCTTGGCATTGGCGGCGAGGCGTTGCTCCGTGCGCACATCCAGGCTGAGCTGCGAGGCAAGAAAACTGGCCAGCAACAACACCATGATGACGACCAGCAGGGCGAATCCCTGATTATTGTCGGCAACCTTCTCTCCCGACAGACGGCATTGAGTAATCGATACCATAGTCTTCAGCGCTTTTCAAGCCTCACAGTTTCCAACTGACCGTCTTTACTGCCAATTTTTTTCAGGACGAATTTCTGCCCCAGAACCAACACCTCCCCGGCAAGATCCGTACCCCGCAGCTGCTGCTCAAAGGCCAGGGCATCCCGCAAATCGGCGGCTCGGCCCTTTTCCAGCCGAAAGATATTGGCGCTGGATTGGGAGAAATTCTGCAGGACCGCGACATAGGCCAGGCTGAGAATAAGCACGGCGACAAGCACCTCCAGCAGGGTGAACCCACATTGAGTACAATTACCCAATTCGCAAGAATTTGCTTTTGCCATCCCCATCCCTATTGCCCTCCCCCAGAAAAGCTCGGGGTCGCGCCGCCAGGCGGCAGGCATTTAGGGACAAAGGCGAACTCTTCCCCACCCAACCTAACGATGACACTGCTTTTTTCCGGATCATAGGCCAGCGCCACTGGCTGGTCCGAGGCAAACATCTTTTCCATCTCGCTGAAATCTGGCAGATATTTCTCGCCATACTCGGTATTGAAATAATCCATTTTTTCCAGGTAATAGAGGGCCTGCTCAGCTGCATTGACCCGGTACACCACGAGCACTGTGCCGGCCGTTCTGTGAAGCAGGGGATGACGGGTAACGATGCGCAGCACCCCATCACCTCCGGAGATCACCACCTTGCCAAAACGCATGTCGTACCAAGCGCCATTCACCTGACGTCGCAGGAGGCTGAGAAGATTCTTTTCCCTGGTTAAGACCTCCAGGTGTTTCCCGCCCCTGGCGCTAAAATTGATCCCCACATTGAGAACGGAATAGATCATGGTGCTGACCATCCCCAAAAGCACCACGGCAATGAGCAGTTCAAACAGGGTGATCCCGTGCTGACCGCGCAGCGTTTTAGAAACCGACGCCGACCCAGGCCGCCTCCCGCCCATCATTGTCGCACCGGGATGCCGGTGAGCGGATCGATCAAAAACTCCTGAAAACGACGGTCGCTGCGGGACACCATCCTTCCCGGCGTCGCCAGCCCGTCCGGATAAAAAACCAGGGTTTCCGGCCTGAGCTCAAAGACCGCGCCCTCCGACAGCTCGATCTCTTTTTTTTCCTCCACCGCGCCGCTGAAAGAGAGCAGATGAGCCTGCCCATCGAAACGCATCTCCACCGGCCTTCCCTTGCCCACCGCCATAAGCCGGGCATAACGGGTGCCCGCAACCAAGGCCGCCGTTTGCTTGCGAAAGCTCAGCTTATCGAGAAACCGACCGGTGGCCGGAGCCACCACCCCGGCCATGATGCCCAGCAGGGCCAGAACCATGATCAGCTCAAGGAGTGAAAATCCCCGCCTGTCAAAAATTTTCTCTGGTCTCCGGGGGCAGGCCATTGTCACCCTGCGATATCGTTGATGCTGAGGATAACCGAAAGCATGGAGATCACCACGTAGCCTGCGACCACGGCGATGAGCAGGATGAAAATCGGCTCCACCATGGCGGTGAGCCGCTTGATCCGCTCCTTGAGTTCCTTTTCAAAATGGTCGGCGATTTGGCCGCACATTTCACCCACCCTCCCCGACTCTTCCCCTATGGAAAGCAGTTCGGTGGCCAATTCAGGAAAGAGCTTTTCCGCGCTCAAGCGCTGGCCGATGCGGCGGCCTTCCTGGAGGGCGCGGGTGGCCTGATTGAGCAGGCGGCGGTATTCCGCGTTCACCGCCACGCCGCTGCCGATCTTGAGTGCTGCGGCCAGATGAACGCCGTTGTTGACTAGAACCTCGATGGTCCGGAAAATGCGGGTGGTCTCAAGGTTGCGGACAAAGTCGGACAGCACCGGAATCCGCAAGGCCCAATGGTCCAACCGGACTTTGCCGTCCGCGCTTTTAAAATAGCGCCAGGCCGCCAGCGGCGGCCCCACCAGCACCAGCGCCGTCAACAGGGGATGGCTGCCGATCCACTTGGCCGTGGCCATGAGCATCACCACATGGGTGGGCAGTTGCTGGCCCATGCCCTCAAAGAGAACCTCGAACCGGGGCAGGATGGTGGTCAGCAGGATGATGATCGCTAGAAACCCCACACCCAGAAGGAAAAGCGGATAGATGGAGGCGGAGATCACATACTGCTGGAGTTCCTGAAAGGTCGCCTGGTAACCGGCGATCTTCATCAGCATGGCGGGCAGGATGCCGCCCTCTTCCCCAGCGCGAACGATATTGATGTACATGGGGGAAAAATGCGGATAATCGGACAGGGCCTGGGAAAATGATTTTCCTTCCTTGATCTTTTGCTCCAGCTCGCCGACAAACTGCTGGAAGACAGGCTTATGGCTGTGCCGTTTCATCACCCGTAGCGCCTGGTCCAGAGCCAGGCCGCTTTTGAGCAGCAAGCCGATCTGATTGGTGAAAAATTCGATATCCGCCCGATTCAGCTTTTCCTGGCGAAAACGAAACCGCAGACTAAACCCCTGGGGCAAGCCGAGGCCTTGCCCCAGGCCACCCCCCTGACGGCGGATGTTCAGGGGCCGCAACCCCTGCTGCATGAGACGCTTGGCCGCGCTTTCCTGGTCCGGAGCCTCAAGAACCCCGTCTTGCGCTTGGTTATTAGCGTCCAGGGCCGTGTATTTAAATTGCCCCATTTTCGGTTCCCCTACAGACCCTAACCACCTCGCTGAAGGTGGTCAGTCCCTGCCGGACCTTGGCCAGGCCGTCGGCGAACATGGATTGAAACCCCTGCTCCTCGGCAATCTTTCTCAAATCCATCAGATCCAACCCCTTGGAAATCCCGCGGTTGATGGCCTCATCGATGACCAGCAACTCATAAAGACCGATCCGCCCGGTATAGCCAGTGTTGGAACAGCGGTCGCAGCCCCTGCCCTCGTAGATAGGAAAATCATCGCCCGCCGACTGGTAGCCGAACTCGCTGAGCATCCCCTGCTCCCCCTTGCAATGCGGGCAGATGCAGCGCACCAGCCGCTGGGCCAGCACGCCGCGCAGGGAAGAGGAGATAAGAAACCGCTCCACCCCCAGGTCGGTCATTCGCACCACTGCGGAAATGGCGTCGTTGGTGTGCAGGGTGGAAAAAACCAGATGGCCGGTGAGCGAAGACTGCACCGCGATCTCGGCGGTTTCCAGGTCGCGGATCTCGCCGATCATAATCACGTCCGGGTCCTGGCGGACAATGGAGCGCAACCCCGAGGCAAAGGTCAGGCCGATCTCGGCGCGGACCTGAATCTGGTTGATGCCGTGCAGTTGGTACTCCACCGGGTCTTCCACGGTGATAATCTTGTTGTCGCCGGTGTTGATCTGGTTGAGTGCGCAATAGAGGGAGGTGGTCTTGCCGCTGCCGGTGGGGCCGGTGACCAGGATAATGCCGTCCGGCAGCGCAATGAGCTTACGAAACTCCTCCTCGATCCGGCTGCCCATGCCCAGCCGGGCCAGCTCCAGGATAATAGAAGCCTTTTCCAGGATGCGGATTACCACACCCTCGCCGAAGATGGTGGGCAGGGTGGAAACCCGCAGATCGATCTCACGGCCCGAAACCCGCATGGAGATCTTGCCGTCCTGGGGCAGCCTCCGCTCGGCAATGTCGAGCCCGGCCAGCAGCTTGGTCCGAGAGATAATAGCGGGCTGCATGGCGTGGGGGGGGGTTTCGTAGTCGTGGAGGATGCCGTCGATGCGCAGCCGGATCCGCAGCCCGTCGGCAAAGGGTTCCAGGTGGATATCGCTGGCCCGGCGCGTGACCGCCGTGTCGATCAGGTTGTTTACATACTTGATGACCGGCGCCTCGGAGGCCATGTCCTTGAGCTTGTCGATATCCGCCTCGTCAATGAGCATGGCGGCGGCCTCGTTCTCTTGCTGGCCCAACTGATAATGCTCACGGATAAGATTTTTGAGCTGGGCCTCGCCGATAACCTGGATGCCAAAGGGCGAAGCCAGGGTAATCCGGGCGCTGGCGAGAATATCGGGGTCCAAGGGGTCGCTGGTCAGGAGAAAAAAATCTGAATCCCCTCGTCGGAAAAGAAGAAAGGGATGGTCTTTGAGAAAAAGCTGAGAGATGGGCGGGGTGAGAAACTCGTCCGCGTCCTGCGGAGCATACACGCTCAAGCCAAGCTGCTGGGCCAGGGCGGCGGCCAAATCCTCCTCGCTGATATAGCCGAGAGAAAGTAGGATTTCTCCAAGCCGACGGGATAGGGTTTCCTGATGGGCCAGAGCCCGCTCCAGCTGGGCGAGCTGCAGCCTGCCATTGCTGACCAGCAGCGAACCGATCTTTTCTTTTTTACGAAAGAAGGCGGATTGCATAAAGACGCAGGGGCCTTTGCCGGAAAGGACTATTCCCAGCTGCCAATGTCGGCGTTTTCTTTTTCCCCACCGGGCTGTTTGTCCTGCCCGTAGGAATAGATATCCACCTCTCCATGCTCACCGGGGTTGCGGTAGAGGTAAGGATTACCCCACGGGTCGTTGGGCACGGCTTTTTTCAGATAGGCTCCGTCCCATTTTTCCACGCCAGGATTGGTCACCAGGGCGGTTAAACCTTCCTGCTGGGTCGGATAGCGGCCGACATCAAGCCGGAAGGCATCCATGGCGGACATGAGCATTTCGATCTGAGTCTTGGCCGTCTTCTGCTGGGCCTTGCCCAGCTTACCAAAGAGCTTGGGGCCAACAAGGGAAGCGATCAGCCCGAGAATGACCATAACAATCAACAGTTCCATCAGGGAAAACCCGCGCTGTTTTTTCAGGTTTTTTTGTTTCATATGGGGTGCTTTCTGCCTGGCGAAGGTTATCCTTGCCCCGGTGCGCTTCGGCCCGGAACAAGGCGACGAATCAGGAAAATACTCCATTGTGCTTACAATGGCGGGGGCAAATATGTCAAGAAAAAATGGGAAGCCATCGCCGTTGAAGCCACCCCCCGGCCGAACTTTATCAGAAATACGTCACCACCCTTGCGGTCATTACACCTGTCGCCTCATTTATCGGCTTGTCCATGGTAGGGATCAACATACCCTTCATGGGAACAGTACGCATCCCCAGTGTCTCCAGCCTCTCATCCGCCCTGACCTCTTCGCCCTGTCCTTAGTTGGAGTTTTCATCCTTTCCATAATCATCGACACCCTGGCCTGACCCAAATTTCGGCGGCGAAAAGAACTCCCTCCAAGCCCTTAAGGCAGCGGCCTACCTCTAATACCCCAGGGGGGTGACCGGGGTTCTGCTCATCCTGCCGGCCTTGGGCATAATCATGACGCCGGCGTCGCTTTACTGCCTCTATCTGTTGTCCCTGGGATTTCCGGCGCTGATGATGAAATCCGACAAAGAAAAGGCCCTTCCCTACACAGCCATAGTGGTGGTCGCGCCATTGTCCTCTCCATAATCTTTGGCTTCGTGGCCAATACGATGGGCGGATTTGGGCGCGGCATGACCAGAATGCCATAGATGGACGCCGACTCGGGGCAACGCACTGGCAATCCTGCCATTGACCAGTTGCAGAAAATAGGGGCACAGATGAACGTCACCGGCAAAAAATTGAAGCAGCCCAGAAAACCGACGACCCCAACGCCAAGATGGCAGCAGCGGAAAAAATGATGGCGGCTCTGGCAACCGAGGAGACTTGGTCGATCCGGTTGATCATGCCGTCCTCAAATTCATGTTGCCCGGCGACGTGGCCGGGCTGAAACAGAACGGGCTAACCAGCGAGAAAACAGCCATGGTGGAAGGTCGCTACAACAACGACCAAGGAAGCAATATAATCTGAGCATCACCCCGAGATGGGCAGCGCCCAAGGTCTGAGCAGCTGGCCGGATCATGTGGGCTTGGAGCACGAGAAAACCACGGACACCGGCTACGAAAAAGTCAGCCGTGTAGGGTGGCAACATGGTTTGCAAAGAGTATGACCGGCAATCTATATCCGGCGGCGGGACCGATGCGAAAGTCGGAGGACCCATTTTTTAAACAGACAGGTCGGCCATTGCTATAAGATCGGCCGACGCCGTTATTCAGTGACCGCCGATCTTCCTATCTGACCCGCGCTTGCCAAGAGGCGCAACCGCGCGGAGCGCCATTCAGCCAAGCAGCGAATGCGCTCTTTTTGTGCATCGAACAGGGCCCCCTGTGTATTCAGTATTTCCATGATGTCCGCCGCCCCCTTGTCGTACTTGCGCTGGGAAACCACCAACGCGCTCTGCGCGGCTTCAAGCAAAATCGCAGAAGCCTCCAGATTATGCAGGGCGGAGGCGGCATCGGCGTGCGCCTTAATTACTTCCATGGCAATCTGGTGCTCGGTGTCAGCAAGTGCTGCTTCTTTTTGCTCGACCTGCGCCTCCGCGCCACGGACCTTATAACTGCTAGAAAATCCGTCAAAAATTGGAATAGACAGAATGAGCCCCACGGTAGTTTCCTGGGCACCGGTCGAGGTAACCGCCTCTCCCGGACGGGTATTCTGATAATAACTGGTGGAAAGGCCCAGAGTAGGCAGGCCGGCGGACCGAGCGACTGTTACTCGTTTTTGTGCTGCCTCCAGTTGATTTCTGGCTGCAAGAATAGCAGGATGCTTTTTCTGGGTCTCTTCCAGCCAAAGGCTCAAGGCCTTGCCATTCTCTCCGACATTCTCATCTAAATCTACCGGCAGTGACAATGGGGTGTTTGCAGAAATTCCCAGAATATATCCCAGCACTGACAGCGCCTTACCATACTCCCCTTGGGCACGATTCTTTTCCAGTGATGATTTGGCAAGGGCCGTTGTCGCCTGTAGCGTGTCAGACTGGCTGCTAGCGCCTTTCTCTTCACGTAATTTCGCGGAATGCAGGGTATTTTTAGCAATTTCCTCGCTTGCCGTCTTAGCCGTGAGGGCCGCCTGAGCGGTAACTGCATCAAAATAGGCCTGGATCACTGAAGACAAGGCCTTTTGCAAGGTAGCATTATGGTTGGCCAGCGCCGCAGCCAGCAAACTTTCGGCGGCCTGGTGATTGGCCGCCCGCCCGCCAAAATCAAAGAGCCGCCAAGACAAAGTCCCTTGGGCGGTATTCCGGGTGACATCGGTAGATGGATAGCTGGTTTCCGTATACCGGATCTGATCATTAGTGCGGTTCACCGAGGCGGAGAGAGAAGGCAAATATGCGGCACGGGCTTCCCCCACCGCACCTGCCTGGATTTTGATGTCAGCCCAGGCGGATCTGATTTGCGGATTATTGCACAGAGCCAAATCCACCGCCTCAGCCAAAGCAAGCGGGCTGGAAAAATCTTTCTGCACCGAGCATGGAATCGGGGCAGTGTCTCCCGGCATAATCACACCTTGGTCAACCACCTTGGGCATGGTGCGCAAGGGATCGACAAATGGATAAAGGGGATCGAAAGCCAGGGCAAGGGTTGACCACAGCCCCATGCCAAGGATTACTACAGCTCCGGTTCGAAATAGCTTAGCGTTCATTGAGGCTCTCTTTTGCATGCTGGAGAAGCGGACTTAAAACGTATTCAATCACCCGACGAGAACCTGTTTTGATTTCCACATTGACAGACATCCCTGCGCTCAAGGGCATCTCTTGGCCCTTAACAGAAATTGAGGATTTATCCAGGGCAATGATGACCGAATAAAGCAAGCCTCTTTTTTCATCCTTGATGGCATCACGCGACACATGTAATACGCGAGCAGGAATCGTACCGTATTTGGTGTATTCAAAGGCCGCAATCTTAATGGCCGCTACCTGACCTTCCTCCACAAAGCCCATATCTTTGTTTTCCAGCATGGCCTCGACGATAAGATGATCCTCATTGGGGACAATCTTCATCAACGGTTGCGCGGCGGGCACCACCCCGCCAACGGTAAACACCGTCAGCTGCTGCACCGTGCCATCAACCGGCGAGGTAAGCTTGAGCAGCTTGCTGCGCGTTTCTGTCCGCATGGCATCCTGCCGACCAGCTCCGACAATCTTGTCGCCCTCTGCCTGGGCGTCATAGGCAGCGCGTCTGGTTTCGGCAATCAAAGCCGCACGCATATTTTTCGCCTCGGCCAATTGCCCCTCAAGATCGACCCGCGCCTGCTCTTTTTCAAGATAGGCATGCATGGGTACGTCATGGGTCTGGGCGAGATCCCTGTAATCCGAAGCCCGCTGGCTCGCCAGCGGCAAAGCCAAGGAGTACCTGGTTATTGACCCTTCGAGGCGTTGAAGCTTGGCCATAAAATCATGGTACTGACCCTCCAAATGTCCTTGGGCCTCCTGTAATTTTTCCACCGGAACACCGTCAATGGGCGCAAGTTTGGGTGGTTTACGATTATCAACCGCCTCGATCATCGCTCGCGATCTCGCGATCTGGAGAGTCGCCTCCGTAACACTGCTCATCGCTTTGCCATGCTCTGCATCTGCTGCACTGGCATCCAGCTCGATCAACACATCTCCCTCTTTGACCGCCTGTCCTTCCTCAACGTACAGCGCCTTGACGCTGGCTACTTCAACCGAAGCAATGGTTTTGGTCCGCTCGCTCGGAACAATTTCACCGGTGGCGTTAACCACGATATCCATGCGGCCAAAAATCGCCCAAAGAAGCACAAAGGCTACCAGCGCCATCAGAATCTTGGCGGTTATCCGCAAGGTTGGCGAAACGGGTCTTTCCTGCAAGGACAGGGCGGCAGGCAAAAATTCCGCCTCGTCCTCCTTAAAGAGATTTCCCCCCAGCTGATCCCGGTCTTTCCAAAAGCGCCCAAAAACTTGCCGATAATGACGAAGCAAGAACGCATAGGCCTCTAGCCTGTGTTTGATACTCATCCTTCCACCACCTGTGCTGCACTTGCGCCAAGTTGCAATTGGTTCAAGTGTGCATAAATTCCGTCCTTTATCTTAATCAATTCGTCATGCGAACCTTCCTCAACAATCTGCCCCCGATCCATAACAAAGATGCGGTTGGCATCCCGCACCGCAGAAAGACGATGGGCAATGATCAACACCGTCCGCCCCGCACAGATCTTGCGCATGTTCTCTTGGATGATCCTTTCCGATTCATAGTCCAGAGCGCTGGTGGCTTCGTCAAAGATCAAGATACGAGGGTTGGAGATGAGTGCCCGGGCAATGGCAATTCGTTGCCGTTGCCCACCGGAGAGCCCGGTACCATGCTCCCCCACCTTGGAATCATAGCCTTCGGGTAACTCGCAGATGAACTCATGCGCACCGGCCAGCTTCGCCGCTTCAATAATAACCTCAATGGGCAAGGCGGGATTGGCCAAAGCGATATTGTCCCGGATGGTGCCGGTAAAGAGAACATTTTCCTGCAAGACTATGCCCAACTGGTGACGTAGCGAGGTGGTATCGATAATGGAAATATCCTGACCATCGATGAGAACCCGGCCTCGATCCGGGACATACAGGCGTTGCATGAGTCGGGTCAGGGTACTTTTACCTGAGCCGGAGCGGCCGACAATACCGATCACTTCGCCGGGGACGATCTTGAGATTGACCTCACGAATGACGTCCGGATTATCAGGCCGATAGCGGAATGACACCTGGTCGAACTCGATGGCGCCTTCCAACCGGGGAATCCTGGTTTTCTGCCCCACCACTTCCATGGGCGCGTTGAGGATATCTCCCAGACGCTCCATGGAAACCCCAACCTGCTGGAAACTATTCCACAACTGGGCAATGCGCAGAATTGGCTCGGTCAGCCGACCCGAGAGCATGTTGAAAGCGATCAACTGCCCCACCGTCAATTTGCCTTCCACAACGAGACCTGCGCCAACCCAGAGAAGAGCCACGGTCACTAACTTGCTCACCATGGTTACCCCGCCATTGGCAATGGTGCCGACGTTGGTGGCATCCAATCCTGCGGAGACATAGGTGGAAAGTTGTTTTTCCCAATTATCGATCCAGCGCGGCTCCACAGCCATGGATTTAACCGTATCGATACCACTGATCGACTCCACCAGGAAGGCCTGATTTTTCGCACCGGTGTCGAATTTTTCTTTCAAGCGAGCTCGCAGGATCGGGGTAATCCCCACTGCCAAAAAAACATACAGGGGGATGGAGATTACCACGATGAGGGTCAGCAACTTGCTGTACCAGAGCATGACGAAGATAAAGACAAACGAGAAGAACAGGTCCAGCACCAGGGTAAGGGCATTGCCGGTAAGAAAAGAACGAATATTTTCCAACTCCCGGATACGCGCCACAGAGTCACCAACCCGCCGTGCCTGAAAATAGGCAATCGGCAAGGCAAGCAGATGGCGAAAGAGTCTTGCCCCCAGTTCGACATCAATCTTGCTGCTGGTCCGGGCAAAAACCCAGGTGCGGATTCCGGTCAGAATGACTTCAAAGAGAGTTGCTGCTAACAGCCCAATGGCAATGACATTGAGTGTTTTCAGGGCATGGTTCACCAGAACCTTGTCCATCACTACTTGAAAAGCCAGAGGGGTCGCCAGACCGATGAGCTGCAGCACAAAAGAGATCACCAGAATTTCGCCAAACAGTTTCCGATATTTGACGATGGCAGGAATAAACCAGCTGAAGTCGAACTTGGTGAGATCTTTCAAGTAGGTCGCTTTGGAAGTACAAAAAATGAATTTCCCGGACCACAGCTCCATGAATTCCGGCAGATTTAAAACCTGGGGGGTGGGGTTGCCTGGCTGTTGGGTTATAATTTTGGGCCGCGTCTTATCTCCGCCCTCATAGCCAAATTTTACGGCGATAAAATAATTTCCTTGCTTGTCGATGGCAATGGCAGGCAGAGGTGCACGATCCAGACGGTCTTCCTCTTGCTCAACGACCTTGGCTGTCATCCCAAGACGTTTCGCGGCTAAAAGAATGGTATCCGTCGTGAACGGCATTTGCCCGAACTCGTGCCGCAATTGCGCTTCATCAGCGGCAATACCATGGTGCCGGGCCATCATTAACAAAGACAACAGTCCTAAATCCATTTATCCCTCACGCCCATATCTAGCTCAATCTCTTGAAAAAACCCGAGGCTCGACTTTACAGTTGTTCAACCTAATCACCACAGCCTAAATAATCGCAAGACAACGTGGCATGTATGCGCAGCTGAAGTAAGCTAAAAAATTTATCTTTGTTTTATCCTCTTGCGGGCATACAATAATCACATTCTTTTTCTCTGCCACAAAAAATTATTTTTTTTTACTTAACTCCTTGTTTACATATCCTCGGAGAGAAACCCATGTTTGATTTCACCTTTCACAACCCGACAAAAATCATCTTCGGCGCAGGCAAGGATGCCTTGATCGGGGCGGAACTCAACGCAGCCGGAATCAACCGGGTGCTCCTGGTCTATGGCCGCAACTCGGTGGTCAAAAGCGGCCTGCTTGATCGGGTCATAGCCAGCCTCAAAACGAGCAATATCGCCTATACCCAGTTTAACGGAGTGGACTCCAACCCGCTTCTTTCTCATGCCAGGGAAGGCGTGACCCTGGCCAAGAGGGACAAGGTGGAGGCTATCCTAGCGGTGGGCGGCGGTTCGGTGCTGGACGAGGCCAAAGCCATTGCGGTGGGCGCCCTGGCCAATGAGGATGTATGGCAATTCTTTATCGGTAAGGAGGTGGAGTGTGCCCTGCCGGTCTTCACCATCCTGACCTTGGCCGCCACCGGCAGCGAAATGAACGGCAACTCGGTGATCACCAATGCGGAGACCCGCCAAAAATACAATATCGCCTCGCCCCACGTCTACCCACGAGTCTCCATTCTCAACCCGGAGCTGACCCATTCCGTACCCCTCAACTATACGGCCTATAGTGCGGTTGACGCCATAGCCCATGTCTGCGAGGGCTATTTTACCAAGGAGCCCGGCACCCACCTCCAAGACCGTTTGGTGGAGGGAATCATCAAAACGGTGATCGAAACCACCAATCTGATCATGGCCGATCCCAGCCACGCCACGGCGCGCGCCTCCTTCATGTGGACCGCCACCCTAGCCTTAAACGGCCTGACCCCGGCAGGAATCGGCGCATATACCTTTCCAAATCACATGATAGAGCATGCCTTAAGCGCCATCTACAACATCCCGCACGGAGCCGGGCTGTCCATTGTCATGCCCGCCTGGATGAAATGGTATATTGCCAAAAACCCTCACCAGTTTACACGGTTTGCCAAGCAAATTTTCGGACTGGATTCCGGCGAGGCAGGGATTACCGCGCTGGAGCAATGGTTTGCAACTATCAAGTCGCCGGTACGGTTGCATGAGGCAGAAATTTCGGCGACAGACATTGAGACAATCGCAGAAAACGCCGAGGGTCTTGCCCGGCAATGGGGTATTGCCGGGCTCTATCCCCAAAAAACCATCATCGAGATCCTGCGCCTGGCGTTGTAGGAGCCACCACCACCGACTTGAAGTCGGCGGTGGTGTATTAATATTTGGGCATAGTCATACCACTATGAGTTGCAGGGTATTATATTTTATCCCCTTAAATTTCCGATAATTTCCGATGCCACCAAAACAGCAAAAAGAGCCCCCACCTGGACTGTTTTCTGCAAAACACTCAAAAATACATTATGGTTACGGCTGGCGCAGCATAACGGATCTTTTTTCCAGGATCAACTATTGAAAACTTCAATAATTTAACGACGCCAGCTGACAGCTCTCTACTTTCTAGTTACGCTTAAATAGCCCGTTTAATCCATACCCCCGATATATTCCTTGAGGTCTTGAGGCCAAAGTAAAGATTCCTCAACCTCACTCTTCCCGCCTTGACGTTTACGCACACGTTTACTGCGGCAGCATCAATAAGTTGTTTCAGCGAAGCGCATTATCATTTATATTTAAAAATTCGTATTTAAGCGGCCCCTCCTAGTCTTCAGGCGGGCAGATTTTACTTCACTGTTTTGGCGTATAATTTCCAGTAGTTGAGATCGATAAGACATCCATAAAATACTCGAGAGCGAATATCATTGTCGCCGCCTGGGGAACGAAGTCCCGTTACCCGTTTTTGCAGGGAAAACTGACAGAAGAAAAAATTCAGGCATATTTGACACATCCTTTTGAGCATGTCCCCTACGATATTTTTTGATATTGAACCTTAACCGGCGGCCTCAGCCTACCAGTTAAGCTGGACTTTCAGTCCGCGAATTCACTGCCCCCCGACTTCAAGTCGGGGGGCAGTTTAGTGTTGTTGATTTTGGTTTTTCATCCTAAATAGCGAAATGTAAAATCGAAAAACATGACTATGAACGCGTCGAAATGGAGCGTTTTTATCCGAGGAAAAAATCATGGATATGCAACTGGAAAGGGTCACGGAAAACGAAGCAAAGTCTAAGCCGGACCAGAATACCCTGGGTTTTGGTAAACATTTTACCGATCATATGCTGGTCATGAAGTATACCGAGGGCCAGGGCTGGCATGACTTGGCGATCCAGCCATATCGGAATTTTTCCTTGGATCCTGCGGCAATGGTTTTCCATTACGGCCAGGCTATCTTCGAGGGGATGAAGGCTTACCGAGGCAAGGATGGCGGCACATATCTCTTTCGCCCGGCGGCCAATATCGAACGGATGAACATATCAGCGACGCGGCTCTGTATGCCACAACTGCCGGTGGATGAGGTCATCGCCGCAATGAAAGAGCTGCTGCGAATCGATCAAGACTGGATTCCCACGGCCAAGGGCGCCACCCTCTACATCCGGCCCACCATGATCGCCACCGAGGCAGCCTTGGGCGTGCGCCCGGCAAAACAATATTTGTTTTTTGTCATAATGAGTCCGGTTGGCGCCTACTACCCAGAGGGATTCAACCCGGTCAAGATCTATGTCACCGACAAGTACGTCCGTGCAGTGCCAGGCGGGATTGGCCATATCAAGGCCGCCGGCAACTATGCCGCCAGCATCATGGCGGCGGTGGAGGCCCACCAGGCCGGATTTACTCAGGTGCTCTGGCTCGATGCCGTTGAGCGGAAATACATCGAGGAAGTCGGCACCATGAACATCTTCTTTGTGATTGACGACGAGATTATCACCCCGCCGCTTGGCGGCAGCATCCTGCCTGGGGTTACCCGTGACTCGGTCATCCAGATGGCCAAGGGTTGGGGGCTCAACGTTGTGGAGCGCAGAATTTCCATTGATGAGATTCTGTCCGCCCAGAAGAATGGCTCACTCAAGGAAATTTTCGGCACCGGCACTGCGGCGGTGATCTCGCCGGTGGGCTCTCTGCATTATAGGGGCCAGGACTGCCTGATCAACAACGGGAAAACCGGCATATTGTCTCAGAAGCTTTTTGATGAAATCCTGGCCATCCAGTATGGGACCAAGGAAGATCCCTATGGCTGGGTGATACGGCTCTGAAATTTTGTCGGGGAGAAAAAAAGGAGGGGGGTGACCAGACGAACAAAGTAACTGTTTGATTTAATTTTACAAAAAAAGTAAACTGCCGCTCTTGATTTTTTAAAGACCGATACATATTATGTGGCCATCAAGGCAGGAAAGCATCGCGCAAAGCGGTCTTCCTGCCGCTTCGTTTACGGGTCGGGAACCGAAGCGGGCGCATATTGCCCGTTGTTTCGTTTCGTGGTTAAACACAATACATTACCAAACACAACTGGAGGCATTACATGAAAATTCGTCCGTTGAATGATCGTATCCTGATCAAAAGACTGGAGGAAGAGCTGAAAACCAAGGGTGGGCTCTTTATCCCCGACAGCGCCAAGGAAAAACCAGCCGAGGGCAAGGTTGTCGCCGTGGGCAAGGGTCGCCTCAACGACAAGGGCGAGCGTGTTGCCGTTGATCTCAAGGTCGGCGATCGGGTTCTTTTCTCCAAGTATGGCGGCAACGAGATCAAGATCGATGGCGAGGATTACCTCATCATGCGCGAGGACGATGTTCTCGGGGTTCTTGAGGGAAAATAACTGCACGTTTGGAATTCGTTACTCCGACAAGTTGTGTAATTTTTTGTGATTTAGACGGAAAGGAGAATTATCACCATGGCTGCAAAAGATATCAGATATGGGGTGAAAGCCCGTGAGTCCATCCTGAATGGCGTAAATATCCTGGCCAATGCGGTCAAGGTTACCCTTGGTCCCAAGGGCCGCAATGTTTTGATCGAGAAATCCTACGGCGCGCCCATCATCACCAAAGACGGTGTTTCCGTTGCCAAGGAGATCGAGGTAAAGGACCGCTTCGAGAACATGGGCGCCCAGATGGTCAAGGAGGTTGCCTCCAAGACCTCCGACGTGGCCGGCGACGGCACCACCACCGCCACCATCCTGGCCCAGGCCATTTATGCCGAGGGTTCCAAG
>JBAZCG010000060.1:0-21215 GCA_041671085.1 Desulfurivibrionaceae bacterium
CTCCTTTGTACTCGGTTCCACGTAGGAACCACGTTGTTATAAAGTCGGAATATCGTTTGATATCCCGACTGGAGGTTTGGTTACCCAAACCGGGGGTTTTAGAGTTGAACCACATTGGCTGCGGAGGGTCCTTTGGGGCCGTCGACAACGTCGAAGGTTACCCGAGCGCCTTCCTGCAAGGATTTGAAGCCCTGGGCCTGAATTGCGGAATGATGTACGAATACATCCTTGCCGCCGTCCTGCTCAATAAAACCAAAACCCTTTGAATCATTAAACCATTTAACTGTGCCTTCTGCCATCTTGTACTACTCCTTTGTGCTCGGTTCCACGTAGGAACCACTTTGTTATAAAGCCGAAATATCGTTTGATATCTCGACTGGAGGTTTGGTTGCCCAAACCGATTTACCGTCGTTGTGCGGGAACCGGGATGCCGAAATCAAAGGACGAGGCCCTGGTGCGCTTGTTTCTCCCCGATCCGGCAAGAGCAGGTTTCTTTCTTATCGGCCTTTCGCTGCGAGCCTTGAGTGGTTCTTCAAGGTCGCAAGCTTCAGCGACAAAACCGATGACGTCTCTGCGGATCATTTTTTTGCCCAGGGTGCGCTCGATGGACTGGATCATGCTGCCATCTTCGCGGGACGCCAGGGTAAGGGCTTCGCCCGTCCGGGTGGCCCGGCCGGTGCGGCCAGTCCGGTGTGTGTATGCTTCGACCGTGTCCGGGACATCATAGTTGATAACATGTGAAATCCCGGAGACATCAATGCCGCGCGCGGCAATGTCCGTGGCAACCAGCACCTTGAAGGTTCCATTTTTAAAACCGTCCAGGGCCTGCTGGCGCTTCTGCTGGGACAGGTTTCCCTGGAGTGAGGTTGCGCTGTGCCCGGATTTTTCCAGGTGCAGGGCAAGGCTTTTTGCCTTGTGTTTTGTCTTGGTGAAGATCAGGGTGGTTGTCGTCTCTTCCTGGGCCATGATGCTTTTCAACATGGCGGTCTTATTCTCTTTTGTGACCTGGAAGAGCACATGGGAGATGGTTGTTACGGCCTGGGTGTGATTGATCTGGACAACTGCCGGGTCATTCAGGATCTCTTCCGCCAGGTGACGGATTTCCGTCGGCATGGTGGCGGAAAAAACGAGGTTTTGGCGCTGGTTCGGCAGATGCTTCATAATCCGTCGGATATCCGGCAAGAAGCCTTTGTCAAACATATGGTCGGCTTCATCGAGAACCAGAATTTCAACTTCTCGGAGGTTGATGGCTTTGTCATTTAAGTGATCAAGCAGACGTCCGGGGCAGGCAACGATGATTTCTGCGCCTTCTCTGATTTTTTTGATCTGGCCGGGCTTGCCGACTCCGCCATAAACAACAACGCTGCGCAGTCTGGTGTGGCCGGCCATGGTGCCGATATTCTCATGGATCTGTTCGGCAAGCTCTCTGGTTGGGGCAACGATAAGCGCCCGCACTTTTTTGCGGGGTCCGGCCTGTAAGCGTTGCAGGAGCGGAAGCACAAAGGCAGCGGTTTTGCCAGTGCCTGTTTGGGCAAGGCCAAGGATATCGCGACCGGCGAGAATGGGAGGCATAGCCTCGCGCTGGATGGGGGTTGGGGAAGTATAACCGCAGGCTTCTATGCCGGCAATTATCTGGGGGTGAAACTGAAACTCTTCAAAACTCATTAGAACTCCTTTGTTCAATTGGCGATGCAGCGTAGTGGGGGAGACTGGGCTGCATCACGTAAAGCGGCGTCTCTCTTAAGGCCGCCAAGATATTTTTTGTCACTTTGATATGCATGTCGGAAGGTGTCGTGGGTAACAATGGAGGCGACGAGGGTAAAATCAACAATGTGTCAGTCCGGGGATGTTCCACTTTTAACAAATATATTTTCTGTGTATGTGGTCGGCAGAAACGTTGAGGAGACTGACGAGACAGAGGGGAAATAACACGGCTGGATGAATATCATGAAGAGGTATTACTTCTATTTAAATTTATTTTCGTTTCAACAACATACTTTACCTTTTCTTTTTGTGCAATAGAAAAAATGGGGCATGTAAAAACTTAGGGAAAGCACAAACCGGAATGACCGGGGAGGGATAGGACGATTTCTCTTTTTTAGCAGAAGCTCTGTTATTGTGATGCGGTCTACTTGAGGCAATGATATCGGCCAGTGTCTTGTGCGGTGCGGGGAAACCATGCAGGAATTTTGGGGAGGATAGGGGGGGATTAGTGAATCTTGGAAAAATAAAGAAGTGGGTGCGGGTAAGGTCTTTGGGGTATAGTCGAGAACTTACAGGTTCGCTGAATTCAGGGAAGTTTTTTTCGGGCCGGCGTTGTCCTGCCGGAAAGCAGATAATCTATGATGTATGTCGAACAGGCGCCATTAAATGTCTACGTCTTGTAGCAATCTCTGTGTTGTTCTGGTTGAGCCAAAAGGGGCGGGGAATATAGGCTCCGTGGCCCGGGTCATGAAAAATTTCGGCTTCGGCGACCTGCGTCTGGTGCAACCCCGGGCAAGCCATCTCGGGGCGGAAGCCCGCAATATGGCGGTGTCCGCCATTGACATTCTTGAGCGGGCCAAGGTGTATGAAAATTTGGCTCTTGCCTTGGCCGATAGAAACCTCGCATTGGGAACGACCCGTCGATTCGGTAAATATAGGGAGGAGTTGTTACATCCTGCAGAGGCGGCCATAACAATTGCCGCTCTGGCAAAAACTGCCAAGGCGGCAATTGTTTTTGGCCCCGAGGACACAGGGCTTAAGACCGAAGATTTGGATCTCTGCCAATACTGCGTGACCATCCCCACCCATCCCGAACTGCCTTCCATGAATCTGGCGCAGGCTGTGGCGGTTTGTCTGTATGAAACCTCCTTGAAATTTGCTACTCCTTCCGAGGATAAGACGCGGGGGAAGCGTCCGGCTTTGGGAAAGAACCTGGAAGCTATGTTTACGCAGATGCGTCAGGTGCTTTTCGAGGTGGGGTTTCTCAACCCGCAGAATCCGGAACACATGCTCCGGGCTTTTCGGCGGATGCTTGCCCGTCAGGGGCTGACCGAACACGAGGTGCAAATTCTCCGTGGCCTGTGGGATAAGATTTCCTGGCTGCATCGGAGCGATGGGGGTAACAAGTAGGAAGAGGCCGCCGCCGTCAAAAAGCTTGTATGGCTTTTCTTTGGGCTTGGCCGTGCGTAGTGCGGCGTTTGTGAGTGTTGAGGCCATGGGCTTTCCTCCTTGCTATCAAGGGCTTTTCTTGATTTTGGGGGTAACAGTTTTTGTATTTTTGCCTGTTACCCCCAATGTTACCCCCACTTACCCCCCCGGATTGCAATGGTTTTCTTGGGACGACACCGGACAACAAAAAACCCGCTTTCCTTTGTAGGGAGCGGGTTTTTGCACTTTACTGGACGTTACTGGACTACCTAATGGGGTGAGCGATGGGACTTGAACCCACGACCTCCGAGGCCACAACCCGGTGCTACCACCAGCTGAGCTACGCTCACCATATGGGGGGGAATATTCTCCCCAGAACCAACGCCCCCTATATAATCAATCGGTTTCTGTTTCGCAAGGGCAAAGTCGGGGAGGCCAGGGCTTATAACTCTTTACTGCAGTGCTTGCAGATCTTGGCCTGGGACTTGATGATCTCCATACAGTAGGGGCATTCCTTGCGGTGGTTGTTTTCCAGAAGCTGTTTTATGGACAGGTTGGCCTGCATCTCGATATCGCCATGGATGAATTTGTGGTTGCGGATCGGATCGATGCAGTCAAGGTTGTTTAGGTCTATCAGGAGTTCGCAGGCCCTTTTGCGCGCCGTGAGGTCCGCTGAGTTGTCAAGGATAAGGCAGAGGGCTGGGGAGAGATTGTTTCCTGCCACACAGCTATCCAGGTCTTCGGTATGTGTTTTTTCTTTCCGGTGGCGTTCGCTTTGTTGCTGGAGGGCCACAACATCAATTATTGATCCGGTAAAGGCGTCGGCACCCCCCACCATAATGGTCATGCCATTATCCTCTCCTGGGAGCAGCATGTAGCGACAGGAGGCCTTGTGCCCATAGCGTTCCTCGAATTGCTCCCAGCTTTTGGCGAAAATGGAACAGTCATTGTTGAGGCAGAGGAAGAGGATGTCCGATCCCCATCCCAGGCCATCGCCGATGTGAAATGGCGGAGCCTCACAGCAGGAAAGCCGTTCCTTGCAATAGGGACAGTAGTGTTCTTCGCTGGCAAGCCTGATGCATCGTTCAATATCCATGATGATATCCTCCGTAGGCGCATGGCCTCTGGTGTCAGTAAGGTGTGTTTACTGGGTGACTTGGGGGCGCTCCGACCTGGGGCACTCTTTCTTTGCCAGCTCATGAAGCTGGGGACGTGTTTTTAAAGGCGAAGACGAAAAAGCACACGCCAAGTAGCAACAGGAACACAGCAAGAGAAACTCGGTATTTCATTAAAAACTTCATCAGCGTAGAATAATGCACAACTTAAGGGAGGTCAACCGCACAGGTAATTTTTCACGACAACCTGGGGTTGGCTGGGGGTTGGTCTGTTAATTCGTGTGTTGCGGTTGAAATGCGCTTGAGTTTATCCGGCTGAACGGAGTACACTTTGCGATAAGGTGCGGAGGAGTGCAGGAAAACCCATGGTGCTCATTCTTTTCGCAACCCTTGTGTTCTCAATGGGTTACAGGAAAACTGATTGACTTTTGCGGGTATGGCAATTAAAGATGGTCTCGTAAAAAAAAGAAGAGTCACTGGTCATTGGGCCCCCAGGCTGATATTTTTTTGGGGAGAGACACAAAAGCATAGCACGGATTTTTCGTTCGCTGCTTTTTTTATAAGATTGAGAATTTGGGGTTATTGAAGAAGATTATGGCTAAGAAAGAGATTTCTCGTTACGCGGAAGCAGGGGTTGATATCGATAAGGGAAACGCCTTTATCGATGCCATCAAGCCAATTGTGGCCTCTACCTTCCGTCCCGGCGTGCTTACCGGCATCGGTGGGTTTGGCGGGCTATTCGCCCTGGGCGGCGGCAAATTCCAGGATCCGGTTTTGGTGTCATCAACCGATGGGGTTGGCACCAAGCTGAAAATCGCCGACATGTGCAACAAGCATGATACCATTGGCATCGATTTGGTGGCTATGTGCGTGAACGACATTATTGTCTGTGGCGCGCATCCGCTTTTCTTTCTGGATTATTTCGCCACCGGTGGGCTTGATCTCGGGGTTGCCACCGATGTGGTCAAGGGTATCGCCAAGGGCTGTGAGATTTCCAAATGTTCTCTGATCGGTGGGGAAACGGCCGAGATGCCTGGTCTGTATCAGGCCGGAGATTATGACATCGCCGGATTCGTGGTCGGAATATGTGAGCGCGACAAACTGATTGACGGCTCCGAGATCAGCGTTGGCGATAAATTGATCGGTCTTGCCTCAAGCGGGGTGCATAGCAACGGCTATTCCTTGGTGCGCAAGGTTTGTTTCGAGGAGATGGGGCTTAGCGTCAACGATAAAATCGAGGAATTCGGCTGTACCCTTGGCGAGGAATTGTTGCGCCCCACCAGGATCTACAGCGAGACCCTGCTGAACTTGGTGAAAAACTTCAAGGTGAAAGGGCTGGTTCATATAACCGGCGGCGGCATCATTGATAATATCCCGCGGGTCTTGCCAAATGGCTGCAAGGCAGTGATCAACAAGAAGGGCTGGAAGGTTCTGCCGATTTTTGATTTTCTACAGAAAAATGGAAAAATTTCAGCCCATGAGATGTGCCGCACCTTCAACTGCGGCATCGGCATGGTTGTGGTTGTTGATGCAAAACAGGTGGATGACTGTATGCAGCAGCTGATAGCCCTAGGTGAGACTCCGTATCTGATCGGGGAGATTGACGCCATGACGAAAAAGGACACCATGGCCGTTGAGGTTGATTGCGGCTGATTTGTTGTTTCTGGTGTTTTTTGCTCAAGGCTCACGGGGTTTTCCGTGGGCCTTTTTTTTGTTGCAGATTTAGCTCCCGCAGTCTTTTGTACCACCTTTAATCTTGTAGATGGCATGCTGTAAAGCGGGGAGCACGGCTTCCAGATTCTCCCGGGCCGCTTTTTTGCTGCCCGGGAGGTTGATGATCAGGCTCTGTTTCCTGGTGCCGGCAATCCCCCGGGAAAGGATGGCGTTGGGGGTTTTTTGCAGGCTGGCCTGGCGCATGGCCTCGCCGATACCCGGGATTTCCCGGTCAAGAATCGCCCGGGTCGCCTCGGGGGTCTGATCTGTGGGGGAAACGCCGGTGCCGCCGGTGCTCAGGATCAGGTCAATTTTTTTTTCATCCGCCCAGGCCCGGAGCGTTTCCTGTATTATGGCGATCTCGTCCGGGACAATCGCATAGGCCACCACGGAAAAGCCCTGTTCGCCGAGCATTGCTTGCAGCTGTGGGCCGCTGGTATCTTCCCGTTCTCCGCGCGAACCCTTGTCGCTGATGGTTAGTATGCCGCCGGTGTATGGTGTCATGTGCTGTCTCCTTCATGCAGGTGATATCCGTCTGCATAGTAGTAAGAAAAATCCAATGAAGTCAAGCAGCTAATCGGAATGTCTGTTGTCTTCTTCCCTGCAACCTGCTATTTTGTTCGGTGAAAATAAAGCCGCATCTGCAATATCGTTTGTCGGTAGACGGAGTTGGCTGGCTGAATCTCCTCAACTTCCCGGTAACTCTTTATGAAAAAACCCGCACAGGATACAGGAAAAATAGCCAGGTCCGCTGGCACAGTCGGGGTGGCCGTGATGTGCAGCCGTGTTTTGGGGCTGGTCCGGGAGCAGGTTTTTGCCACGTTCTTCGGGGCGGGCTTTGCCTTTGACGCGTTTGTGGTGGCCTTCCGTATTCCCAATCTGCTGCGCGATCTCTTTGGTGAAGGCGCCTTGAGCGCCGCTTTTGTCGCTGTTTTTTCCGATTATGAAGCCAACAAGGGAGAAAAGGCGACCTGGGCCTTGGCGGGCAATGTCCTGGTCTTTGTAGCGATTCTGCTCAGTTGTCTTACCCTGTTGGGGATGTTTTTTTCCGAGCAGATCGTTGGTTTCATGGTCGAGGCCGGGTTTAAATCGATTCCCGGAAAATTCGCGCTCACCACGCTTCTCTCGACGATCATGTTCCCCTTTCTTATCTTCATCTCCCTCTCTTCTGTGGTGATGGGGATTCTGAACACCAAGGGGCGTTTTTTCGTCCCGGCCCTGGCTGCTGGTTTTTTCAACCTGGGTTCGATCGTTGGCGGCGTGGGGTTTGCTCTGCTCATGCCCCGATTTGGCCAGCCGCCCATCGTTGGCATGGCCATCGGCACCCTGATCGGCGGTCTGTTGCAGCTTGCCTGTCAATTGCCCGTTCTGTTCCGGGCCGGATTCGTCTTTATGCCGCAGCTTGACCTCCGTCATCCCGGCCTGCGCCGGATCATGAAACTCATGGCCCCGGCGGTGATCGGTCTTGCGCCGTTACAGATCAATGTGATGATCAATACCTACTTTGCCTCTTCCCTGGCCGAGGGGAGCCTTTCCTGGCTCAGTTACGCCTTTCGCCTGTTCTGGCTGCCGGTTGGTCTTTTTGGGGTTGCTCTCTCCACCGCGACCCTGCCGGTGATTGCCCGGTATGCCGCGCTCAGGGATATGGAGAAGTTGCGGGAAACCTATGCCTCCTCGCTTACCCTGGCCTTCTCTCTGACCATTCCCGCCTCGGTGGGGTTGATGCTGTTGGGTGAGCCCATCACCAGAGTCATCTTTCAGCATGGCAATTTTGACAGCCTGGCCACCGTGAGGACAGCCGAGGCGCTGTCCTGCTATGCTGTAGGGCTTTTTGCCTATTCCTCGGTCAAGATCATGGTGCCGGTGTTTTACGCCCTGGATGAGACCCGGTATCCGGTGTTGGGCAGCTTTTTGACCATGGCGGCCAACGTGCTCCTGGTCTGGCTTACCATTGGCTTTTTGCAGCACAAGGCCCTTGCCCTGTCCATCTCCTGCGCCATGATCTTGAATTTTCTCTTCCTGAGCATGGTGTTGTACAGAAAGCTCGCCGGGTATTCCCTGCGCTATCTTTTCGCGGGGTTGGCCAAAGTTCTTGGCGCTTCGCTGGCCATGGCCCTTTGTTTGTTCGGGGCGCAATATCTGCTCGCCCCTCTTGCCCTGGTGAGTTTCCTGGGAAGCGTTGCCGCCCTGGCAATGGCTATCGTTACGGGGGGGGCGGTCTATGGAGTGACGCTCTATGCCTTGGGTTTCAAGGAGTTGACTGTGCTGGTGGAACGGGCCCGTCAGCGTTTTGGCTGGGGAGTATGATGGGTTCTGGTTTAGGCCAACTGGCGGAGCAGACTCAGCTGGGCCAGCAGGGCCGGGACTGCGGTATCGACCCGGAGGATACGGGGGCCGAGACTGAATGGCGCAAAGCCTTGTTCCTTGAAGCGTTGCACCTCAAAATCAACCCAACCTCCTTCCGGGCCGATGGCAAGGACCGCCCGCTGGGCAGACAGGTCTTTGGCTGCCTGGGCAATGGTTCGGTCGCCTTCCGGATGGGCGAGAAGCCGGATCGGGCAATTGGTCAGTAGTTCGGGTAGGAAGTCTTCCACGAAGGGCCGGAAGCGAGTATGGACGGAGATCTCCGGCAGCCTGGTGTCAATGGCCTGCTCAAGGCCAAGGAGCAACGGCTCGGTAAAACCGTTGTCCTGGATGAGGGTGGAGCTGAAAAAACTTTTTTCAACCCGGTTGGCGTTTATCAGGAAGATCCGGTTCACCCCCATGGATGTTGCCTGGGCCAAGACCCGTTTCAGCATAATCGGGCGGGGCACGGCCAGGATCAGGTCGGTGGGCGGGAAGGGTGGCGGTTCGGTTGTGAGCTTGACCTGGAGCACAATGCTGCTGCCGTCCATCTCCTGGATGCAGCCGGTGCCAAGCAGGCCGTTGATCATGCCGACTCGGACGCTGTCTCCGATTGTGCCGCGAAGGATCTTGCGGATGTGTTCGGCGCGGCGTCCGGTCAGGGTGACATGCTGATCGGTCAGTTCCTGCGGATGGAGTAAGATCAGGTTCATATGGATATGGTATCGGCTTTTTTTTACAATCTGTTCTTGACGGTGGGGGTGATTGTATTCGCTCCGCTTCTTTTCGTCAAAGTTATACTGACACCCAAGTACCGAAGCCGTTCTGGTAAGCGGCTCGGCCTTGGTCTTGGGGAAATCCCCGGTGGGTCTGGCTCGGGCAGGCCCCGCATCTGGGTGCATGCCCTGTCCGTGGGCGAGGTGGCTTCCGCCCGAAATCTGGTGCAGGAGCTGCGGCGGAATTATCCCCAGGGGGTCATCATCTTTTCCTCGGCCACCCGGTCCGGGGAGTCTTTTGCCCGTAGCGCCCTCCACGAACATGTCGATTGTTTCGCGTCCTATCCCTTTGATCTGCTGTGGAGCGTAAAACGTCTGATCGCTTGGGCAAAGCCCGATCTCTTTGTCTTGGTGGAGACAGACTTCTGGCCGAATTTTTTGAAGGAGCTGAATCGGCGGGATATCCCCTGCCTCCTAGTCAATGGCCGGGTCTCAGATAGCTCATTTGCCAGATACCGCAGGTTTCGTTGGCTTTTTAGGCCGCTTTTTAATTCCTTCCAGGCCCTTGCCATGCAGACGGAGCAGGACGCCATCAGCATGCGTCAGCTGGGGGTTGATGCAGCCCGCCTGGTGGTTCTTGGCAATCTCAAATACGACGCGGCCCTGTCTGGGAGTGGTGCTAAGGTAGGGCTCGACCGGGCCGCGTTACAGATCCCGGCACAAGCCCTGGTCTGGGTGGCGGGCAGCACCCACCGGGGAGAGGAAGAGATTATCTTTGATGCCTTTCAAAAGCTTGCCCAATCCTTTGTCAATTTCTTTCTGGTAGTGGCGCCGCGGAATGTGGAGCGGGGTGCTGAGCTTGCAGCCATGGCGGCCCGGCGTGGTCTTTTGGCCGTTCGCCGTTCGCTCGGCGGAGCAGGGGAGGGCTCGGTGTTGATCCTCGATACCCTGGGGGAATTGGCATCGGTATACGATGTATGCGATGTGGCCTTTGTCGGTGGCAGCCTGGTGCCGGAACGGGGCCACAACCCGTTGGAGCCTGCGGTGCATGGGAAGCCGGTGTTGTTCGGGCCGTTTATGGAGGATTTCGCTGAGATCAGCCGAGATCTCCTTGCGGTGGGTGGGGCCAGGCAGGTTCATGATGGAGATGACCTTCGGGCTGGTCTTTTTTCCCTGCTGGCCGATCCTGCTGGTCGAGAACGGGCAGGGCGGCAGGCGCAGGAACTGATTGCCTCCAGGCGTGGCGTCACCGAGGCGCATCTCGCGCTGATCCGTACTGTGCTGGCGCGGGAGGCGAGAGGATGAAGCAACTGCTCACCATTCTATTTCTGGTCGGGCGTATTTTTTCTCCGGGATACAGCCTGGTCATGGCGCTACGCGCCTTTCTCTACCGGAAAAATATCCTGTTGAAATCCCAGCGACTGTCGGTGCCGGTCATCAGTATCGGCAATCTCACTCTGGGGGGCACCGGGAAAACGCCCATGGTGCGCTATGTGACCCGCTTGCTCTTGGACAGGGGGCTGCGACCAGCTATTGTCAGCCGTGGCTATGGGGGGAAGGCCGCCGGTAAGGTGAATATCGTCTCCGATGGCGCAAGGATACTGCTCCCGCCGGATATGTCCGGGGATGAGCCTTTCATGCTGGCCGAGGCGTTGCCTGGGGTTCCGGTCCTGACTGGTCCTGAAAGAGTGCGGGTTGCAAGGCATGCCATTCGGGAGTTCGGGGTGAACTGCATCGTCATGGATGATGGTTTCCAGCATCTTGCTGTAAGTCGTGATCTTGATCTGGTTCTGTTCAGCGCCAGGACGCTCTTTGGTAATGGTTGGGTTTTTCCAGGGGGTGAATTGCGGGAGCCGGTTTCCGCTCTGGGGCGGGCCCACGGTTTTGTTATTACCGGGGTTGACAGCGGCAACCGTACCAAGGTGGAGGATTTCCATCGGTGGCTCCAGGGAGCCTTTCCGGGAAAGCCTGTGTTCGCGGGGGAATACCTGCCTACGGGGATCTGGCACAGCAGGCAGGACAAGACTTGTACCCTTGCCGAGGCCCGGGAAATGTCGGTGTTCGCCTTTGCTGGGATCGCAAACCCGGACTCTTTTCGCCAGACCTTGCGGCAGGAGGGGTTTTCTCTTGTCGGGTTCAAGGAGTTCAATGACCATCATGGCTATACCGCCCCGGATGTTTCGGCTCTTGTCGCCGCCGCCCAAGCGCAGGGTGCCCAGGCGCTTGTCACCACGGAAAAGGATTTTGTCAAACTCCGGCCATTTTTTGGGGAGTTTCCCATTCTTGCTCTGACCATCGAACTTCGCATGGTCCAGGGTTTTGATCTGTTCATGGCTGAGCGGTTCGATGAGCAGCCTCTGTCGTTGCGGCTTTAAATACACGAACCCGGGGAAGGCGAGTATTTCGTGGGTGTGGTTTTTTTGCAACAGTCTGGTGGACCCCTGCATTTATCTGTTTGCGGGAAACATGTGTAACCTACCGAAAATAAATGATTTTATTTTTTTCCGATTCAGAATGGCTGAGGTGGTCTGTTTTTTGCATTTGAATCATATGGTATCGTTATCGTTGCGAAATACACACAAACCAGAAAAAGAGTGTTCTTCATATGGATTCATTACAGCACACCATAAAAAGGCCGGTAAGCTTCGCGGGTATCGGCCTTCATTCCGGCAAGATTGCCACCCTCTCCATTCTGCCTGGCGAGGAGAACAGCGGGATTCGCTTTGTTCGCAGTGATTTGCCGCAGGCCCCGCCAACCCCCGCTTTCATGGACCGGATTGTCGACACCCGGCTTGCCACCACCATCGCCACCGAGGATGAGGCGATGATCTCCACCACGGAACATCTGCTGGCCGCGCTTTTCGGCATGGGCATCGACAATGCGGTGGTCGAACTGGATGGTCCCGAGGTGCCCATCATGGATGGCAGCGCCGGGCCCTTTGTCCATGTGCTGAAACGGGTGGGCCGCCGTCGGCAAAATGCCTGCAAGTGGATGCTCAAGGTGAAGAAGGAAATCTCCTATTCCGAGGGCGATTCTTATGTGAAGATTCTGCCCTATAACGGGTTGAAGGTCACCTGCGAGATTGAGTTCAACCACCATCTGATCAGAAAGCAGATCTTCTCCAGTGAGCTGACCCCTCAGAAATTCGCCCAAGAGATTGCTGCAGCTAGAACCTTCGGGTTCCTGGATCAGGTCGAGAAGCTCCGACAGAGCGGGCTTGCCCTGGGCGGCTCTCTGGAAAATGCCGTGGTTATCGACGATGATGGCATAGTCAATGCCGAGGGGTTGCGTTTTGCTGATGAGTTCGCCAGGCACAAGGCCCTAGACGTGATCGGCGATCTTGCGTTGCTGGGCTTCCCTTTGCTCGGTCATGTCGTGACCAGGAAATCGGGGCATGGTCATCATTTTTCCTTGATGAAGCAGCTTGTCGCCCAGCCTGAGCGGTGGGATCTGATCGCCTATGGGGAAGAAGGTGGCAACCGGGTGCTGGATAAGGTTGTTCTGGGCACCAAGGAGGCCGGCGACAAGCTATTGTCTTATCTGTTGCCGCCCAGCATCGCTCTTGCCGGGCAACCCTGCTTCGCCTGAACGATCTCGCCTCTCCCGAGAGGAACGACCCGCAGATGTAACTGTTCAGCAGTACCGCAGATGCGGTGCTGCTGAACAGTTACATTTATTGGTTTACGCTATTTTTAGGCACCAAGCTGGATAACTACCCGCAGATGTTGCAAAACTCTGCGGGTTTTTTTGCGCCCGGCGGTTGGGGGCGTTTCCATGAATCCTGCTTGCAATGGCGGGGGAAATTGGTACGATGTTGCATTGTTATTGTTGATCCATTATGGTCGGGTTTTTCACGTCCGGCCTAGCTAACCATGAGGAGCAGGATATGGGTTTTTCAGGAAAACTTGGCTTTGTCGGCGGGGGGTTGATGGCCGAAGCCCTGATCAAGGGCATCACCGGAGCCGGGCTTGTTGAGGCCGGGCAGATTTTGGTTGCCGACCCCAGCATTGACCGGCAGGCGTTGTTGCAAAAGGAGTATAGGGTTGCAACGGTTTCCGAGGCTACGGCTGTTTGGGCGGAGTGCAAGGTTGTTATTCTCGCCGTAAAACCGCAGGTGATCGGCGCGGTTCTCAATGATTCCAGAGAGAAAATCCAGGCCGACCACCTGCTTATCTCTATTGCCGCCGGTATCCCTTTGGCCGTGCTGGAAGGCGCGGTTTCCGGGCGTGGCTGCCGGGTTATCCGGGTGATGCCCAATACCCCGGCCATCGTGCTTAAAGGTGCGTCTGCCTTAAGCCCTGGCAAGGGCGTGACTTCTGAGGATATGGCCGTGGCCACCAGTATCTTCAATGCGGTCGGTGTGAGCTTTGTGCTGGACGAGTCCTATCTCGATGCGGTTACCGGCTTGAGCGGCAGCGGCCCGGCCTATGTGTTCACCTTTATCGAAGCCCTGATCGATGCCGGGGTCAAGGTGGGTCTGGCCCGGCCCGTGGCCCAGAGCCTTGCTCTGCAAACGGTGCTTGGCTCCGTGCTGTTGGCGCTGGACGGGAACAAACATCCCGCCGAGTTGCGGGCCATGGTTACCTCGCCGGGCGGCACCACCATTGCCGGCCTGCACGAGCTTGAAAAGGGGGCCTTCCGGGCGCTGATCACCAACGCGGTGGAGGCGGCCACCAATCGTTCCTGCGAACTTGGTCGGCTTGTGGTCTCCGGTACTGGCAAGTAGATTGGGGTTGTGATGAAAATCCGTAAGGTTGGGATCATCTGCAAAAAGGATTCGTCCGCCGCTCTGGGCATGAGCAGGGAACTGCTCCCCTGGCTGGGTGAGCGGGGGATTGGTGCCGAGGTCGATACCATTGCCGATGATATGGACCTGCTTATCATTCTGGGCGGGGACGGCACCCTGCTTCATGTGGCAGACCAAGCAAGTCGACTCCAGGTACCGGTGGTCGGGGTGAATCTCGGCGATCTCGGCTTTTTGACTGAAGTGGCGGTCGGCGAGCGCTATGAGGTTTTGGAAAGGATTCTGGCCGGGCAGGTGGTGGTTGAGGAAAGGCTGATGCTCAAGGCCAGGCTCCATCATGGTGGCGAAACGGCTGACTGGCGCTATGCCCTGAATGATGTCGTGGTCAGCAAGGGCAGCGCGGACCGGCTTGCCCAACTGAGCACCTGGGCCGATCAGGAGTACATCACAACCTACCGGGCGGACGGCTTGATCTTTTCCACGCCCACCGGTTCCACAGCCTACAATCTTTCCGCTGGCGGACCCATCGTCAGTCCGGCCTTGCAATCCATCCTGGTCACGCCGATCTGCCCGTTCATGCTGGAAAGTCGGCCGGTGCTACTCCCTGCCTCGGTTTGCCTTACTACCAGGCTTGCCGAACAGGCCAACGGGGTAAAGATTATTGTCGATGGCCAGCCGGCCTGGGAAATGTCAGCCGGCGACACCTTGGAGGTGATGGCCTCGGAACGGACGCTGCGGTTGATCTGTTCTCCCCAGAAGGATTATTTTGAGATTCTGCGCAACAAGCTGAATTGGGGCGGGCGGGCAGGCGAGAGGGGAAAGAGCAAGCGGTGATGGGCGTATTTGGAGAGACAAAAAAAGCGGCGGCCTTGTTGTTCTAAGGTCGCCGCTTTTTTGTTGCAAGTTCCTCTCCTCCCATCAAGGGAGGGGAACGGCTAATCTTTCTCTTCCAACTTGTGGGCCAGGGCTTCCCGCTCTTCCTGCATGGCGACCTTTCCGGCTTCAATGGCCTCACTGAGGGTTCTTTTCTTCTCGTCGAGAAATTCCTTACCCTGCGCGGCCAGGTCCGTGCCCCGGCTGATGAGTTCCTTGCCCTTGGCAATCATGTCTTTGCTCCGCTCAATGGCGGTTTCCTTGTATTCCTGGAAGTCTTCGGGGAAGGTCTTGGCCCTTTCCTTCAGCTCGGCCCCATAGTCGGCCAGCATTTCTCGCGTTTCCTGCCCGGTCTTCGGGGCGGTCAACAGGGCGATGGCTGCGCCGACAACGGTGCCAGCCAGGAAGGCCAATACTGCGGTGCTGGAATTGTCGCAATTGTCTCTGCTCATATCAGTCTCCTTTTTTTGGTGTTTTCCATGATCGGTTGAGGAAATGTGAAAAGGCCATGATCCCGGCGCTGAAACCGCCTAGCGTGGTGATAAAGGGGCTTACTGTTTCTTTGATCAGAGTGGTGGTGGTGAGCAGAGTTTCCGCTGATTTTTGGGCGGTGTAGATGACCGTGTCCGTCTTTTCCAGCTTGTCGCTCAAGGAGATGGAGAGAAGCTGGATTTCGTTGGCCGCCTCGGTCAGGGATTGGCACAGCGGGTCAACATGCGTGTTCAAGGCCTCGATGAAGACCTCCAGCTTCTGCAAGGTGCGGCGAAATTGCAGAAAGGTCGGCACCAGGGCGACGGCAATGGCAAAAAGGCTTAGGGCGCTGAGCAGGGAGAAAAAATCTAAATAGGTCACTTCCGTTACTCCTGTGTGTGCCAAGGATATGTGCAAAAAATCATATTGTTATAATAGAGGGGTTTCCGCAGAGCTGCAAGGGAAAAGCCATTGGTTCGGTCAAGACCGGTCAGGCGCTTTCCTGTCTACCTTGACAGAGAAAAAGTCGCGCGCAGTTTCCCTTCTTGTACCTGTACCTCTTGCAAGGTATAGGCTGCGGTTATTTCCTTGAGATTACGGCCTTTGAGTTCATAGATCGGACGTTTGGCGAGTTCTTGCCGCACGATGGTTTCGATGGCTGCCCGGGCCTTTATTTGCAGCTCGGGCATGAGTCCTGGCAGGTCCAACCGTTCCACCGTGGCGTCATCGAGATAGAATGATTTCGATTCCGCATCGAAACGCGGCATCGCCGCGACCCCCAGATATCCGGATATCGATTTGAGCAAGGGAATGTTTAGTTCGACCAATGTATTGATCCCGATCTGATTTGCGCCCTCGGACAGAAAAATATCCGGCTCACTGAGAGTGACGCTAAGAACGAGCCAGTTTTTGGTAATGGGAAACCGGGGCACTACGCGGGCCTGAATTTCATCGCGGGTCAGGGTCACAACCGTTTCGCCGGATTTGCATCCAACAATCGTAACAAGAAAGGCGAGTAACAGGATTAGCCATGTTTTTGAACTACGCCTGGTTACAGGATATTCTCTTATTTTTTGTTTATCTCGCATTATCATTGACTCAAGTTGAGCAGATGGGATGGAGACCAGGCCGACTGCTTGAGTTGCTTATCTGATTTTTTTAGGTAACAAATATCAACCACGGCCCCTCTTGTTTCATCGCAGCGGTAGTAGTTGTATCCGCCTAATTGACGCAATATTAGATGTTCCCATACTTGCGATTGAAATCGTGTTCGCTCATGACCAGCAAAAGAATGCCTTCGATAATCCCAAGGATGGAGGGGATAACTGTCCAGCAGAACAACAAATAGACGATGCCCCAGCCAATGCGACCAAGATAGAATTTATGAATGCCTAAACCACCCAGAAACAAGGCAAACAAGGCTGCCGCCAATTTGCTTTTGCCATTTGGCGCTATCGCAGCAAAGTTGTTCGGTGCCGCGAACTGCCGCACACCACACTTGGGACATATCTCCGCCTTTGCTTTGATGATCCCGCCACACTCGGAGCAGAATTTCTCATCGGCAGCTTTGTGCATGGCTTCGGTCATGTCCTTCTCCCAGGAAAATGCGTGACAATTTATGGATGCAGCAACCCTGAATGGGTGTGCTGTTTGTTCTTTCCCCGTAACTGTGAATTTTTTTACTGCTTAGCTTCACAATTACCGCAGCATGCTGGGTTAGTTGTGAAGCTATCAAGCTTCGCTCTTTTAATCTCGTTCCCGGAATTGTCCCTGTATACCAGCTCGTCCGAGTCAAAATCGTATTCCGGGATAGTCGAATCGCGCCATCTCGAAAGAAAAAATTGATAGAGGGGATGGAACATGCTGCCGTGGTTGGAAGAATGCTTAAAGATGTATTCCGGCATCTCCTGGACGTTCAGTCCAGCGTGATAATACTTCATAAAGACATAATCTCCGAGGACGGTAAGCTTGAACAAGGGTGTTTCCTCATACAGCTTCAGTGTTATGTCTTTTTGGAGAATTTTAAGCCCCTTTAAGAAATCGACGCTTTTTGTTATCTGCTCCCGGAAATGTTCAAGCGTGATCTCAGGATCAGGAATGCTCTTTGTCCGGAGACATGCCCCTTCACCAAAGGGATTCAGCAGCATGATCTTTGCGCCACGACAATTCTGGATGATATGGTGCAGGTCGCTTTCCGGGCTTACAAAGGTATTGAAACCCGTTGAGCCGATCAGCATCACATCCTTTTCCATGCCCTGCTGTTCCTTGAACTTTTTGAGTCGTTTTTTCATCCGAAAACTTTTTGGATGCGCCGCAAGCACAAGGCCCATATCATTGCGCGCCATTCTAGAGAATTTCCTGTTTTTCCAATTGCTCACCAAATAGTTAAAAAGCATGATGAGCAGCACGGCCACCGCAATCTCCACGGAGATGAGGAAGGCCTTCTCGCTTTCGATGAGAGTCCAGTAGGTCAGGTAGTTGTCGGCAATGAGCTTGCCGGTGTACGGCAGTGAGAGAGCGATGGTCGCGCTCAAGACAAGGATTGCAATGTGGTAAATAAGGTTTGTTATACTCTTAAACATCTTTACCTTTTGGGGCTTGGTTTTTGATCTGTACCGATCAATGGCTGGAGAAAAACAAGAGGGGCGAGGAAGGGGAGCGGTGGTTTGTGCCGGGGGATTAGCCCCCCTTTTTATTCGATGTGTGCTTTAGCCGTTTGGATGGCGAGATCTTTATCCTTGGTAAACAATCTCCACTTCATTTTTGTTGAGTGAATACCGGCTTTTTTGTCTTGCCCTCTGCTGTAATACCAGTGGCCGAAGCGCTCGACCGTAGAAAAGGGATGATTCTCCGTGCAGAGAAATCCGCACGGTTTAAACTCTTCGAAAAAAATAGTTTCATCCGGGTCTTCATCGTAAGACTGGTCTTCAGGCAAGGCGATTTGGGATACATCCACGTTCTCTGCTTCCCTTTCATCCAACCAGTCTGAAATTTTTAACTGATTTGGATTTTTGTTTTCCATGGGCTTTTGCTCCTTTAGAAAACTAACGGGCTGAGCGGGACGCTGCTGCTTTGTCGACTAACTTACCATGAAACTCGGGTTCCCGGTTATAATTTCACATATCTTGTCCGAGACAGGCAACGAATCGACAATGTTTCCAGTGGTTTTTTGGGCTGAGGTACTATGCAAAATCAGGCCTGAGCCCGAGGTGTTGCGATATTTTTCTTTCTTCCCGCAAGCTACATCCAGGAAACCGGGCTCCGTCCCCACTTTTTTATTCCCATGGATTGAGAAGCGAGACCCCGCTTTGTTGCATGTCTGCCATGTTTCTGGTCACTACAGTCAAATTATGGGCTAGTCCTGTTGCGGCAATGAGACCATCTATTGCCGGCATGGGGCGGCCTTGTGACTCGGATATGCCCTGTGCCTCCCCCCACTGCTTGGCAACTTTCAGGGTTATGTCGATGATTCTGGTTTTAAACCGGTCTTTCAGGTCATGCTCGACCCACTGGAGCAGATTTTCTTTTCGTTTGGAGGGCGGCAGTTTGGAAATCCCTTTGTGGAGTTCCCCAAAGGTTAGTGTGGATAAATAAAAATTCTCTTCATCATTTTGAGTTGCCCAGGCCACCACCTTTTTGTTCGGCTCAGGCTTGGCAAGTTCCGAGATCACGCAGGTGTCGAGGAGGTATCTCATAGCGGTACATCCCGTGGCGGATTTTTGTCCCTTGAAAGATCCAGCTCAATGCCGCCAAGGGGAGATTTCTGGAGAAAATCAACCAGGCTTTCCTTCGGTTTGGTGATCTGTTTGTAATCATCCACCGACAGCACGACAACAGCATCCTTCCCATGCTTCGTGACTATCTGGGGGCCTTCCTGCTGTGCGCGTTCAACCAGATTGCTGAATTTATTTTTTGCTTCTTGCAATTGCCATGCATGGCTCATAGTCAACCTCCATATTTTGTCTAGTCTGTCTAGATTATAAATTAAGGAAGGAGGTTTGTCAAGGTGGAGGCGTAACGGGGTAAAATACGGAGGGATGTTTTTGGTTCTACGATATGGTCGACTAATCAATCACGGCCCCTTTGGGCTGTGTCAGCCAGCGGGTAGGTCGGGTAGAGCAAAGCGAAACCCGACATTTCCTTACGCCAATCATCAGGCTAAATCCCTGCCCGCTGCTTCACAAAGCGATGGACAGTGGAATGCGGTCAAGCTGTTGGCGAAATTACCAAGCCATGTTTGACCGGGTTGCAATGAATATAGGCAAAGTGTTCCCCGCGAGGCTGTCGTGTCGGGTTTCGCTTTGCTCTACCCGACCTACCGGCTCTTCATTCAGGAGCTGGGAACCGCCTATCCTGTTTCGGAAAAGCGGTTGGATAAGAAGTGGCGGGAGATTGAGATGTTGCTGGGATGATGAGGGAGCGCTTGCAGACCTGATCCATATTTGTTTTGATTTTTTACGCATTGGTCTCCTGGCTGAAGAATGTCCGAAAGTCTAGCTTGACCCCAGAAGCTCCCTTGACCCGCTGCTAACCGGACGCGCCTTACGGCGCGCCGGTTAGCAGCACGTTTCGGTTTCTAAAAAATAGCTTCCTACAAATTATCCTTGACAGACAGGTCTGTCTATTTTACTCTGCTGTCATGCCTCCCAACAAAGAAAATACTGCGAGAGATCGTATAATTGAAACAGCCCTGAATTTATTTTACAAACAGGGATATCTGGCTACAGGCATAAATCAAATTATTGCAGAATCTCAAGTTGCAAAGGCTACTTTTTACGCCCAATTCCCATCAAAAGAAGCACTATGTATCGCGTACCTACAAGCTCGTCATGAAATTTGGATGGGGTGGTTGACCGCCAGCATTCAATGCAATGCAACTCCCAAAGAGAAACTTTTAGGGATTTTTTCTTTTCTCAAACAGTGGATGCAAGAAAGCAATTACCGGGGGTGTGCATTTTTAAACATAGCATCTGAAGTTCCATTATCAGACTCAGCAATACGAAATGAAGTTGTTAAACATAAAGATGGACTGCAAAAATATATAAGAGAAACAATAGTTGATATTTTTGAATCAAATCAGGGAAGTGTAAATCTTGATCCTGAGAAAATGGCTAAGACTGTTTACGTTTTGGTCGAAGGTTCTATTGTTTCTAGTCAAAACTATAGTGCAATTTGGCCTATTGAAGTTGCCCAAGAAGCGGTAGAAAATTTGATGGCAGAATAATTTTTTTGAGCCTCGAAAGACAGACCTGTCTGTGCGTGCGGAGTTCGCGGCTTATAAAAAAACTCAAAAGCTGAGAGGTGCAGCAGACAGACTGGTCTGTAAGCAAAAAAACAACACGTGGAGGTAATTATGAACAAAAGATTGGGAATTTACATTTTTGACAATGCAGAGGTCATTGACTGGGCAGGCCCAACTGGTGTATTTGCGGTTGCCAAGAGAATGGACCCCGAAATTGAAACATTTCTAATTGGTGACACAACCACTCCAGTTGTCGCCACTGCTGGGTTACGAGTAATTCCCAAATATGGGCTCAATGACAATCCAAGCATGGATGCTTTTCTTATCCCAGGCGGTATTGGCACAAGAGCAGAAATCCATAACCAAAGATTGCTGAATTTTGTTAGGTCACTACCGCAAGAAACACTGCTCGTTAGTGTCTGTACAGGTTCATGGATTTACGGTGTTGCTGGGTTGCTTGACGGCATCAAAGCGACTAACAGAAAAAATGGTGACCCCAATGAACCCATTGTGCCAATTGACCGCCTGGCACAACTTGCACCAAAATGCAAAATTGATCGGCATAGAGTTGTTGACTCAGGGCGTATTGTGACCGGTGGTGGAATTACATCTGGAATTGAAGTCGGCCTTCATCTTCTCAAACGTTTTGGGTATGATGTCGATTTTGTAGACAAAGTCGCGTACATAATGGAGTATGAGAAACAATGGGATCTAATGAAAACGGATCTGATTGAAACAAATTGATAGAGGCAAAATAGGGGACGGAGTGCGCTACCCCTAGTTTCACGGACACCAAGATAAGGGTAATATACCCGAGGAGGTGTCCGATGGAGAAAAGAAAAAAATTCACCAAAGAGTTTAAGCT
>JBAZCG010000061.1:0-21074 GCA_041671085.1 Desulfurivibrionaceae bacterium
CCTTGGTAAGGATACCATTTTCAATGGTCAGCGACCAGCAACCCTGGTTGGCGATCTCGATCCAGAATCCGGCGGACAGGCTCATGAGATTCTTGATCAGGGGCTGGCCCATGAAGCCCGGCAGGTATTGGGTGAAATAGTGCTGGATCGCCGATTCGTTTTTCATGTCCGGCCCTGTTGGCTCCGTTGGCTGCGGGCGGCAAGAAAGGCTTTGAAGGCCAGGGCCAGTTCCGCCTGATTCGGGGTGGGGAGCGTTTCGGCCCCTGCAATGGTGTCGAGGTTGCTCCGCGTGAAGCGGACGGAAAGATCCAGGTAGGCGGCATAGGGCGTGGTTTTCCGGGCCAGCAGGGCTTCTAGACTGTTGGCGGGCTGGTTGTTGAATTCCTCGTCCCAGGCAAAGCAGGCAGCGGGCTGGCCAAAGGCCGCGTTAAAGGCGTCTTCAAGAAGCAAGTTTCCCACCTCTTGCGGGGCTACGAGCTGGAACACCTGGCCTGCGCTCTCCGGGTTCGCGGCCAGGCGCACCAGGGCCTCGGCCAGCGCATCGTCAAAGACCAGGGGCAGATGCGCCGCCCGGTTGCCCAGTACCCGCAGGGTCGGCAGCTCGGCAACGCCCTTCGCTTGGGCAGAATCCCTCAGCCGGGCCACGGCGTCGAGAAAAAGGAAGGGGCCAAAGGTCTTGCCCGAACCGGCCGAGGGGTTGCGCTCCACCACGATTCCCGGCCGGTGGATGGTGATCGGCACAGAGGTGGAAGCGGCCATTGCCCGATGTAGAAACGATTCGCCCAGGAATTTGCTTTCCTCATAGCCGTTACGGAAATGCTGGCCAAGATCGAGATCCGCCTCCCGGAACTCGCCCGGCCAGTCGCCGCAGACAAAGGCGGTGCTCACCTGATGCAGGGGGGCCTTGGCCTCTTGCGCCAGAGCCAGCACATGTTTTACCCCCTCCAGGTTCACCGGCAGGTAGCTGGCAGCGGTGGCATCCTTGAAATCGGTGCGGGCGGCCAGATGGAAGAGCATCCGCGCCTTGGCGCAGACCTTGGCGTATGTCGCGGGATCAAGGCCAAGGCCAGGCAGGCTGACATCACTCCAATGCCAGGAGAGCAGCGGGAGGCAGGCAGGGTCAAGGTTGGAGAGCACCGGTGGTTTGCGCGACAGGGCAATGACCGGGCATCCCTGGTTCAGGTAGTTACGCAGCAGGGCCCGGCCGACCAGGCCGCTGGCTCCGGTGATGACAATGTGCTCTTTCATTGGTCCAAGGTCTGGCTGTCTGCCTGTTCCTGCCACTGCTCGCGCAGGGCCGCGTCTTCCTTTGGCGTGGGCAGATGGTTGGTCAGTTCGTCGAGACTGCGGCGCATATTGTCGATGTAGCTGTTGAGCAGCTCCTGGGAATTTACCGTCAGCACCCGATTGGCCCAGGCAGTGCAGTGCTCGCATCCCTTGCAGCCCAGACGGCATTCCGGCAGTTTTTCGTAGAAGAAGTCAAGAAAACCGTTGAGCGCCCCGTTGGGCAGGTGGATTTCCAGCGGTGGCAACAGGCTGCCGTCAATATTCTTGCAGAAGTTCTGCCAGTGCGGCCAGCCCAGCAGATCCAACAGATCGCCCTCGAAATGGCCGGAAAGATAGGCCCGGGTCAGGGCCAGAATCTGCGTTTCCGGCATGCCCCTGCCCGCGAGTTTGAAGAAGCGGATGCCCGCCTTTTCCCAGAGCGGGAGATCCTCGGGGCGGATCCAGGGGCTTTTCAAAAACTCGCCGGGGTTGGCGAGCTTTTTTAAAAAGCACCAGTTGAGATAAAAACCGTTGTAGGGAACGCCCGGCACGCCGCTGCCGGACAGCTTCGGCGAGCCGTGGGCCGCGACGCAATAATGGTTGTACTTGTAATGGCACTGGGAGAGGCAGACCGGATTGGCGATCACCTCAAGGGGCACCGGGCTTTCCAGGGAGGCGCGCTTCAGGAAGCGGAAATCGCGGTTGGCCTCCACATCGAGGACGATGCGCTTGGCCCCGGCCTCGAGCCATTGGTCGATGCCGCGCATGGCTCCGACATAGCCGATGGTCGAGGTCACCACCTCAAGGGTTGGATACCGGCTGGAGATGATCCGGGCCAGATAGGGCACGGCCACGGTTACCGAACGCACTCCGCAATCGACCAGCAGGGCAAGGAATTTTTCCAGCTCGGCGCGGCCTTGGCTGGTGTATTCGTAATTGGCGTAGCTCGGCGCATTGAGCAGATAGTTGAACCCGATGGAGCTGTCGTTAAGCGTCTGGATATGGCGGCGGAATTGGGCTTGGGTCGGAGAGGGCAGATATTTCGCAGGCCGGGCCGAGTTGAAGGGGCCGCTTTGCAGGGAGCCGTAAACCTCCTGCACCCGGTGTCCGCTTGCGGCGTATTCGAGGTTGAGTTGGGCCAGGTTTTCGGCGCAGGAGGGGGTAAAGGTGGTAGGCACGGTGAGATTCAACATGGCAAATAGGCCTTGGGCGAGATTGTCAGGGAGCTTTGGTCGCGCAATGGCAGCGCGGAAGGCGCATAGTAGGGATTTGGGGGGGAGATGTCAACATGGATTTACGGCGCCGCAGGCAGAGGGAGTTCGCGGCTGGCAAGGATCATTCCGGACTCGTTTCCGAGGGGGGCAAGCCGGAGTTCCACGGTCAGCAGGCTAGCCATCGGTGCCTCCTGTGCCGGGGCAAAGCGGATGCGTATCTGCCGCTGTTCTCCGGGCTTGAGCGGCTCCAGGTCCTCCCCGGTTAGGGGGACGAGGTTTTTCGCCAGCAGGGTGCGGTCCGGGCTGTACAGGCGCATGGTCAGATGGACCTGGCGGGAACGGAAGACGCCGGTGGGCAGGGCATGGGGTAGGGTGTTGGTGAGGGAGAATTGCAGGAGATTGAGCGGCGCGGGCTGCCAGCCAGTAACCTCCATGCGCACCGCGCCAGCCATCCCGGCAAGCTGGGCCAGGCCGAAGGTGTGCCTTCGGGTGGGACGGCTCTTTTCAAAGGAGACCAGCCCTTTGGAAAAGAGATTGCTGCCCTTGGTGGCCGTGCGTACTACCTGGGGCATGTGGCATTCCTGGCAGGCCGGCGTGGCTGGCTGGGTAGCGCGGCTTGCCTGCCAGTCGCTGAAGGTCTCCGTATGGCAGGTGCCGCAGAGGGAGCTGTTGCGGAAGAGTTCAGGCTGGACCACGACAGGGTGGGGGGCGAACAGACCTGATTCCGGTTCCGGCCCGGTCATTGCCCCCTTGCTCAGATGGCAGGCAGCGCAGGAAACCCCGTCTTCGCGCTGATAGCTCCGGGGGGAAGGAGGTTCGCCATTGCTGCGCACCGTGTCCGGAACATGGCAGCCGAGACAGGAGTTATCCCCCCCCTCGGTGAGAGCCGCTTGGAACCTGGGGTTGATAAAGGCCTGGGCATGGGCCGAGTGCTGCCATTCGCCAAACTGTTCGATATGGCACTGGCCGCAGTCTGCAGCCTTGGGGCCATGTGGCTCGCTGCTGGTATTGTTGACCTCGGTAAGATGGGCGAAGGGTGAGCAGGCCGCAAGGCAAAGCAAGGCGGTAAGACAGAAGGCGGCTGGGACGACGATTTCTTTAGACATGGCAAGGGCCCATTTTTTGATGGCAAGAAAATATCCGTGTAGGCAGTATACCAGATGCCCCCGGCGCCCGGCAGCAGCTTTGTTTGCAAAGGCGAGCAGTGATGGGATCGTCATCCCCCGCAGAGATGATTCGCTTCATGGTGCTTCTGTTGCTTCTTGACTTTATTTGTCATGGATGTGCTACAATTAATCAAAGGATTGCATCCTCTCCTTTCCCCTCAAATTTTATTTCCCGGAGATCCTTGATGGCTAAAAGCGGGACAGAATCGACGCCAACGGGAGATTTCAAAGCAGTATTTAGGCGCACACTCCTCCTTAAATCCTCCTTTGGGCTTTTAGCCGTCAGCATTCTTCTTGTTCTTGCCTGCATTCTCCCCCTCTCCCAACGGCTCAAGAATGAGCAGGAAAGACATCTCTTCTCCGCAGTCAAATCGCGCAGTTCCACCGTGGAAATTTTTCTGGAAAAGGCCATAGAAACCACCAAGCAGGTCACCAGCCGTACCCAGATCAGGGAGATGCTTGAAAAGTACAATCGTGGAGAAATCAGCCTTGCCGAACTGGTTGATTTTACCCGGCCTAAGTTGGGTGATGCCATCAACCTTTCGGGGAATGGGGTCGGTGTCAGCCGTTTTGATGCCCATAACAATCTCACCGTTTCCGCAGGCTTTCCCATCCCTCCTCAGCACTGGATTTTTCCGACCGATCGGGAAGCTTTCCTCGTTAAGGGGCCGGAAAAAATCGACGGCAAGCTCTATCTCCTTGTCAGCGCCCCCATCTTGACCAAGAACCATCAGCGGGTCGGCACCGACATCCTCCTCTTCACCACCGAAAAAATTCAGGAGATCACCCAAGACACCTCTGGCTTCGGAAAAACAGGAGAAATGATTCTGGGCCGCCTTACGCAAAAAGGGGCGCAGAGCTTTTACCCCCTAAGGGAAACCAACCATCCCAAAGAGGAGGACGAGTTATTTCTCCACCAGGAACTCGATCAAGCCTTTGCCATTGTTGCCAAAGCCGAGAATAGCGCATTGCCGTGCGCACTCCGTGAAGGCCACGCTCTGAAGGTCGGAGACCGGATAAAATATACCAACTGGATAATTCTTTGCTCCATAGACAAGGACGAACTGTATGCGCCCATCAATACCCTGATTGGCTATCTTGTTGTTTTTGTTACACTCCTGCTGGCTTTCGGCCTGTATGGCATGAAGCGCATGCTTCTGCCGTTGGCCGATAAAGCCATAGTACATACCGAAAAACTGCAACTGGAGATTCTGGAAAAGCAAGCGGCTCTAAAACAGCGCGAGCAGGCGATAGCCGCCTTGCGCGAGAGTGAGGACCGGTACTCGCTTTTGGTGAACAGCATACCTGAGGCTTTCTGGATGGTTTCCGCTGATTACCAGCAAATTCTCTACATCAGCCCGGCTTACGAACAGATCTGGGGCCGTAGCTGCAAAAGCCTGCTCGCCGAGCCCAGGGAGTGGCTGGCGGCAGTGGTGGAGGAAGATCGGCCCGGGGTTTCCGCGGTGATCGACGGGATTGCCAAGAACACCGGTGAGCAGATTGATTTCCCACCTTACAGGATCCGGCGGCCTGACGGCACCTTGCGCTGGATCAATACCAAAGCCGTGCCAATCAGAGACGAAACGGGCAAGGTGTGGAGCGTTGCCGGCCTCTGTGAGGATATTACCGAGCGCAAACTGGCAGAAGAGGAAAAACTTAAACTCGAATCCCAGCTACGCCAGGCCCAGAAGATGGAGGCCATCGGCACTTTGGCTGGCGGCATAGCCCATGATTTCAACAACATCCTCTCCATCATCTTTGGCTATAACGAATTGGCCATGGAGGAAAAGGATTCGGAAAAGCGGCGGCACCATCTTGAAGAACTCAAAAAAGGAGCAGAACGGGCCAAAGAACTTGTTGCACAGATCCTGGCCTTCAGCCGCAGCAAGGCAGAACAGCAAAAGCAGCCCTTGCAGGTATCACTGATCATCAAGGAAGTCCTCAAGATGCTGCGTGCCACCATTCCGACCACTATAGAGATCCGGCAAAATATTGTCTCCACTGGCATGGTTTTGGCTGACCCCGCCCAGATCCATCAGGTGATTATGAATCTCTGCACCAATTCCTACCACGCCATGCGAGAAACAGGTGGGACCCTTGCCGTTTCTCTCAATGACTTGGAAATAGGGGCGGAAGATTATGGCTATGCCAATCTCACTCCGGGGAAATATCTCAAGCTTGAGGTGAGCGACACAGGTTGCGGCATTGATCCGAAAATACAGGATAAGATATTTGAACCCTACTTCACTACCAAGGAGCCGGGGGAAGGAACGGGGCTGGGGCTTGCCGTGGTGCACGGCATTGTAAAAAGTCACCATGGTCACATTACCGTGTACAGCGAGCAAGGGAAAGGCACGAGCTTTCATGTTTATCTGCCGCTGACCGAACAGGAAGCCGCTGTATTACCAGACAAAACAGAGCCAAAAGAGCTTCGGGGAAAAGGGGAACGAATTCTCTTTGTTGATGACGAAGAGCAAATCCGTGCGGTCGTTGACGCAATTTTATCAAAGAACGGCTATCAGGTGACAACCTTTGCTGATGGGATGCATGCCTTGGCGCAATTTCAGAAAAACCCGGAGCAATTTGATCTGGTGATCACCGATATGACCATGCCTTCCCTGACCGGGGCCGAACTGGCGCAGAAAATCCTGCTGTTAAGCCCTCATACCCCTGTCATTCTCTGCACTGGCCAGAGTGAACTCATCAACAGAGAAATAGCCATGGCAATGGGGATTTGTGATTATCTGAATAAACCGATTTTGCAGGAAACGCTTCTTGTTGCGACAAGGAAAGCTCTAGGGGGAAAATAGCGAGTTGCTCTCCATGCCGAGATATCTTTCTGGTTCTTTGTGGAAGTTGCAACGTTGCTAAGGCTGTTGTTGAACTTTTCAAAGCAGACCGAGGAGTTCGAGAGCGTGCTCTCGGGTTATCGGATTCTCGAAGAGAACCTGACAGGATGTAGAAAAGGTCATCCCTGACTTTTTCTGCATCCTCCAAGACATGCAAAAGGAGAAAGCCATGAAAACTGTGATTGCGGTTGTACTGCTGCTGGTGACGGCCGGGACGGCCTGGGGATTTGACCCCGAGTCGGGCTGTGTTGCCTGTCACGGCAATCAGAAGAAGATGAAGGAGTTGGGGGCTGAGGCGATGTACCTGGACCCGGCCCGGGTGGACCAGGAGGTGAACATGCAAGGCAAGCCCACCTGTGTGGACTGCCACCTTGGGGACTCCAAGGCCTGGGACAAGGAGGCGGCCCACCAGGGGGTGCTGCGGCCTTTCCTGGTGGGGGCGGGCAAGAAGCTGAAGGGCGAGGCGCTCTCCCGTGAGGCGGCAGGTGCCATGCAACCTTTGACGCCAAAGGGAACCGGCATGAACAGCATGATCCCCGCGGGGGATTCCGGTAAGCTGGAACAGGCCGGAGTCAAAAAAATCGTCGGCATCCAGTGGCACGATCGTGACCGCGAAACCATGGCCTATGCCCCGCAGGTGGCCGAGAAAACCTGCGGCCGTTGCCATGCCAAGGAGGTTAAGGATTACAACAGCTCGGCCAAGGGGCTGCTGAAGCACCAGCGGGCCTACCGTGATTGGAGTGAAAAGTTGCCTGGCCCGCAGAATTGCGGGATGTGGTTCGGCCAAAATGAAGAAACGATCAAGGCTAGAACTTCCGTGCCCTACGGCAAGGCACAGAATGCGGCTTCCGACCGTTCCTGCAACATGTGCCATGCCTCATGCAACGACTGTCACTTTAAGCCGGTGGCCAACAAGGGGAGTCATGCATTCGGTAAGCCCGATACCGCCAGCTGTTACGGCGGCGGCCGGGCGAGCATCTGCCATGCCGGGCCCATGGATCGTAGGCGCGGTGCCGGTTACGTGCGGGGCGAGTATTCCTTTCCCGCCAATCTCCCGCAGGGTGCCCATGTCAAGGCCGGACTCCAGTGCCTCGACTGCCACAAGCCGGCCAACCACCAGTTCGGCCACCTCGCCGCCGATGATGCGCGCAAATCCTGCGCCGAGTGCCACGGCGAGATCGTTAAGGCGGTCAACAGTTCGCCCCACGGCAAGGTGGATTGCACCTCCTGCCACATCACCGTCTCCGGCGCCTACCAGTATACTTTCTGGGGCCAGGGGAACGCCTCCGGGGTGGAGACTCCCTACGGCAAGCATAAGGAATACTATGGCACCCGCGATCTGCCCACCATCATCAAAAACGCCTCGGGCCGCTGGATTCCGGTCAAACCCTACCCCATGGCGGTCATGAACCAGACCAGAGAACTGGGGCCGACCAAGCTGCTCTTTCGCGCCATCCCCAAACGGAATATCCCCGGCAACCCGCAGATCGGCGAACCGGTCACCTTCGAGGTGGCGCGTAAGGCCACCGACGTGAACGACGCTTTCATCGTGGTCGGCACCCGCAGTGATCTTCCTTCGGGGAACAAGGCGATTCTCTGGGTCCAGATGGATAAATTGAGTCACGCCATGGGCAAGCCGCGCGACTGCGGTAGCTGCCACGATTCCCACGTCCAGGTGGGTAGGTCGGAGTGGAATTATTTCGAAGAAAAGGATGTGACCAAGCCGTTTACGGGGAGCTACACCATTACCGCCGACCGAAACGGCCTCCGTTTCAGCGATCTTGTCTGGGAGGAGCCCTCCCTGGCCCCCAATCGCAAGGTAGAGGACATCGCCCCCTTTGCGGTGCTTCCCAAGGATGCCTGGGATGTCAAGGGGATCGATCTTTCCATCCCCTATAACGACAAGAAAACCGCCAAGGCCCGCACGGAGCTGGAACGTTTCTTGATTGAGCTGGACAAGCGGTCGAACGACCAGCAGGTCGGCAATATCCGGGTAATTGCCTATCACAACCTGGCCATGGCTAAGAAGATGCTGAAAAAGAAATAATCGTTGTTGTTGAAAACGGGGCGGATAAGGCAACGGATGGCTGAAAGAAGTCGGAGGAACAGCGCATTGTCCGCCATAAACCAGGGGAATAATTTCCATGTTTTCCGATTAACAGTGTCGAGACGATTTTCTATGATGTTGTTGATGGTCTGCTTGCACGGTGAGATTCCCTGTGGTTGCGTCCGGGAAGGGAGCGAGCAACAGCCCGTACAGAGGTGTTCTCCTTCCGCTCCCAAATCGGGAATGGACAAGATGGTCGTGCACCATGGTCTATAACAGCGATAAAAAAAAATGGCGGCTCGATACGCGTCGGATCGATGCCGATCTGCTGGAGGTATCATGCGGTGGACGCTGGTGCCTGGACCAGGACCTGCCCCCAGCCGGGGTGATTCTGGCCGAGGTGGGAGATGGCCGACGCCTTTCTTTCAACACTGCGGATCTCTCCGCCTGGGACACCGGTTTTCTCGCCTTTCTCCGGGACTTGCTCACGCTGTGCGCCGAGCGCGGCGTCAGCATCGACCAAGAGGGCTTGCCCAAAGGGGTTCGCCGTCTTCTGGCCATGGCCGCTGCTATTCCCGGACAGAGGGTGGGCAGGCGGAGCAGCGGCAGGCAGAGCTTTGTCTTCCAGGTGGGTGCGGCAACAGTTGCATTTTTTCGCGGCGCTCCTGAAATGCTGCATTTTTTCGGCGAGATTATTCTTTCCTTCGGGCGCCTGATAAGTGGCCGAGCCCGGTTTCGTTTGAGCGATCTTTGGTGGGAAATTGAAGAGGTCGGGCCTCGGGCCTTGGTCATAGTTTCGGTTATCTGTTTTCTCGTCGGGCTTATCCTGGCCTATCTGGGGGCGGATCAGCTCCGGATGGTCGGGGCCCAGATCTTCATCGCCGATTTGGTGGCCATTGGCATGGTGCGCGAGATCGGCGCTTTGATGACCGGGATTATCATCGCCGGGCGCACCGGGGCGTCATTTGCGGCCCAGCTTGGCACCATGCAGGTCAACGAGGAGATTGACGCCTACAAAACCCTGGGTATTTCGCCGATTGATTTTCTGGTTTTACCCAGGATGCTGGCCCTCATGCTGATGGTGCCGCTCCTGACCCTGTACGCCGGCTTTGTCGGGATGCTGGCCGGGATGCTGGTTTCGGTCACTATCTTTGATGTCGGCATGTTCGAGTACTACATCGAAACCCTACGTGCCCTGCAAATGAAGCATTTTCTGGTGGGGCTTTCCAAGGGCAGCGTTTACGGAGCCATGGTCGCTTATTCTGGTTGTCTGCGCGGGATGCAGTGCGGCAGAAGCGCCGAATCAGTGGGTAAGGCGGCAACTTCGGCGGTGGTGACCGGCATCTTGCTGATCACCATTACGGCGTCGCTGATGACCATCATTTTTTATCGACTGGGAATATAGGTTATGAATGGCGCGCCCCACATCGAGATCCGCGATCTGACCATGGCCTATGATGATTTTGTCATCCAGCGCGATCTCAATTTTGTGGTGAATAAGGGGGATATCTTTGTCATCATGGGTGGGAGCGGCTGCGGCAAGACCACCGTGATGCGGGCCCTGATCGGCTTGCAACGCCCGGCGCGTGGCACAGTCCTCTATGACGGTGAGGATTTCTGGAATGTGGAGCCGGACCAGCAGGAGCAGTTCAAGCGTCGTCTTGGTATAATGTTTCAGGGCGGCGCCCTGTGGAGTTCGATGACCCTGGCGGAAAACGTCGCCTTGCCGCTCAAAATGTACACCGCTCTCTTGCCGCGCCATCTTGCCGAGATCGTGTCCTTCAAGCTGGCCCTGGTGGGGCTGGCCGGATTTGAGGATTTTTATCCGTCCGAGCTGAGCGGCGGCATGAAAAAACGGGCCGGTCTGGCCAGGGCCATGGCCCTGGATCCGGAAATTTTGGTAATCGACGAGCCCTCTTCCGGTCTTGATCCACCCACCGCCCGCCGTCTCGACGATCTGATCCTCGAATTGCGCGAGAGCCTGGATACGACCATTGTGCTGATAACCCATGAACTGGCCAGTATCCTTGGCATCGGCACCAATTCAATTTTTCTCGATGCTGAGACCCATACCATGATCAACACCGGCAATCCCAAAGAGGCAGTTGTCTCCGGCAACGCAAAGGTGCGCCATTTTCTAACCAGGGGGGCGGCATGAGCCGGCAAGCAAATCCCACGCTAATCGGGGCCTTTGTTCTGGGGGCCATCTTTCTCGGGACGTTGGCCATACTGCGCCTGGCTGGGGGGCAGTGGTTTCAGGAACGACGGCAGCATGTGCTGTATTTTGAGGGTGCGGCTCAGGGCTTGCAAGTTGGCTCGCCGGTGGTTTTTCTCGGGGTCAAGGTGGGAACGGTCAAGCGCATCCAGCTTGGGCTTGATGCTGAAAAACGCCGTTTTATGGTGCCGGTTACCATCGAGGTAGAACCCAACATGGTCCAGACCCCTGTTGGCGAACAGGTCGATCTGCGGGATCGTAATACCATCCGGCAACTGGTGGTGCGGGGCCTGCGCGCCCGGCTCAAAACCCAGAGCCTGCTCACCGGACAGCTGTATGTCGATCTGGATTTTTATCCCGACAAATCGGCCCGTTATGTTGCCAACGATCCTGAGGTGAGCGAGATTCCCACCATCCCAACGGCGGTGGAAGAGCTTGCCAGTAAGCTGGAGAGGTTTCCCATGGATACCTTTCTTACCGACCTTGCCGCCATCAGCCAGTCGCTCAATAAAATCCTTTCCTCGGAGGCAACGAAGAAGATTCCTGTGCGGTTGGAGGCAACGCTTTCGCATCTGCAATCCTTAAGTGCCCGGCTTGACAGCGATGGCGGCGCAGTACTCACCGAAATGAGTGCGGCGCTTGAAGCGGTCCGGACTGCGATGGTCAAGGTCGGTGGGGCGGCGGATGCCGGCACCCCCATGCTTGCCAGTCTGGGCAAGGCCAGCGAGGAACTGGCCAAGACGGCGCAGACCTTGCAGGGGTTGGCCGGGGAAGAGTCGCCCACCGTGCAGCACCTGAACACGGCGCTTAGAGAAATGACTCGTGCGGCCCGTGTCCTGCGACTTTTGGCGGAAACCCTTGAGCAACAACCCGCAGCCGTTGTGCAGGGAAAACGTCTTGAAGAGGAACGAAAATGAAAAACATGCGTTGTGTGCAAAGGAAGGGCAACCTGTTGGTCTTTCTGGTTTTCGCTCTATTGCTGGCCAGTTGCGCCCGTTCGGCGCCGGTCCACTATTATCAGCTCTCCGCCCTGGAAGCCGAGAGAAACAGTCCGGTCACCGCCGAAATGGGCAAGATGGTGATCGGTATCGGCCCGGTGCGATTGCCGGAATATCTGGACCGTCCCCAAATTATTACCCGGCTGACCCCCAATCGGCTGCAATTGTCCGACAGCCATCGTTGGGTCGAGCCGCTCAGCGAGAATATCCCCAGGGTTCTTGGGGAAAATTTGTCGGTGTTACTGGGTACCGACCGCATCATTCTCCACCCCTGGCCATCCTCCAGAACCACGGATTACCAGCTTCTTGTTGAGGTGCTCCATTTTGAAAATGAGAGCGACGGGGCAGCCCGTTTGATTGTTCGCTGGTGGGTCAAGGGCCGGGACGGCGGGATCGTGTTGCCGGAAAGATGGAGCAGCCATCGGATACCCGTAACAAGCCAGGATCAGGAAGGACTGGTTGCTGCCCTGAACGAGGCGCTGGGGAGTTTAAGCCGGGAGATTGCCCAGGAACTGACGCCGTTGCTGGGGAAGTCCGCCCGGTCATGATTATAAGGGTGCCGCCTTATTCTTTTCCCCGGAAATGGTCAACAAGGCGTTTCAGCCGGACCTGGGCCGCCGTGATCTCGGCAAGGCTGGTAAAGGCTCGGACGGTCTCGGCGTTGCCCGGATCAAAGCCGCCGCGCAGGGGTTGACGGCCCATCAGGGCGGCGACAAAGGCGCGCTCCAGCCGATCCGCCGGTTCATCCGATTGTTCCGTGTCCGCCAGGTTGTACCATTCAGCTAACCGGGGCTCAGTCAAGGCCTGTTTTATCTCCTCCTGCAACACCGTGGTCGCACCATAGCCGTGCCGAAACAGATCGGTCATGGACCAGATTTCCAGCAGCTCCGCCGCGTTGGCTGCGGCTCCGGCCTGGTCCGGCAGGCAGGGTGGTTCCTGCTTGGTCAGCAACGACTCCAGGCCGAGGGAGATGGTATCCCGCACCCGGGTGACAATGGCGGTGATGTGTTCGATGTCCTGCGGTTTTTCGCCGTAGGCCATGATCGCGCTGTTGATGGCCCAGACCAGTTCCTGCTCCAGGCGGGACAGGCTGTTCGGATCAGTAACCAGGGAGAGGGCCTGCTGCAACAGGGTGGTTTCGAGCAAAGGCGCGGCATACACCGAGGGCAAGCGGGTGACCGCGCTGTCCAGAGGCTCCTGGGGCCGGGGCAAAGGCTTGTGGCTGGGCGGTCGGGAGAAAAGCGCGGTTGCCTCAATGGGGGTGGCAAAGCCCAGGTCCTGCATGCGGCCGCTGCGGAAGCGCAGGGCTTCTTCCTCGATCTGGGTGGGCAGATCCACGCGGACCTCGCTCAGCAACCGGTGCGTCGCGGTTGGGTCGTATTGGTACATGGCATCCAGCAGGGCAAAAGGGTGGACCTTCAGGGGTAGGTCGGGCATCTTCAGTTCCAGAAGGTAAAAGCCGTCCGGGGTCATGGCTCGGGCCGTGGTCTCGCGTTCCTCGTCCTCCGGCGGCACCTGATCCGTATCCGGATCATAGACCGTGACGGTCTGGGTCAGGAAGAGAAGCTGGAGCACATAATCCAGGGAGAGAAAGGTCTGGGCCAGGGTTTCTGCATCGATGGAGGCGAAGGGCGCCAGCCATTCATCCAGGCTGTCGACGGTGAAATCATAGCGGTTCCAGCAATCCAAGTCCAGACAGGCTTGCAGCTGTTCATGGCTCAGCTCCCGGAGGATGGGCAGGGCTTGATCCATTCCCAGTTCCCGGACAATGTAGTACGCTTCGAGAGGTTCCAGGGCCGCGACCTCCTCGGCCAGGTCGGTGGCGGCGAGAAGCCGTTCGCCCCGGCGGGTCAGGGCGCGGGCCAGATCGGCGCGGAAAGGGGTCAGTTCGATGATATTGCTGTTGCTCATTTTCTCGTGTCCGTTGAGGGTAAACGTGTATTGTAAGGCCGAATTTCAGGATGGGTATCATACCGCAAGAACGGCAAACCGGGCATTGTTATTTTTAGGGAGAATGTGTCGGATGCTACGCCAGTCGCGTCAAAAATCAGCATGGCGTAGGGAAATCGTATGAATTTTCCAACGGTTATTTTAGAGTGAACGCCACCGGGAGGCGTTCACTATCCCCTCTCTCTGTCTGGAGGCATATGAAAAAGGTTCTGCTCGCATCATTAAAAGCCTGGATCCATCACCGCGGCGCCAGCAAGGGCGCGGCTCTGGCCTTTTACACCCTGTTCGCCACAACCCCCATCCTGTTGCTGGCCATCGCGGGAGCCGGCTATTTTTTTGGTGCTGACGCGGCTCAAGGGGAAATCATCGCCCATCTTCAGGGAACGGTCGGACCCAATGGCGCTCAAGCGGTTCAGGCCTTGCTGGCCGCCGCCCGAAATCCCGCTTCCGGGCGGGTCGCAACCATTGTCGCCAGTGTTCTGCTGCTGATCGGCGCCACCAGCGTTTTTGTCGAATTGAAAGATAGCCTGGATGAGATGTGGGGTGTTCCGTCGCATCGGCATTCCGCTTTGCTCAGTTTGCTGCACACCAGATTTCTCGCCTTCGTGCTGGTGTTGGTTCTCGCCTTTCTGCTGTTTGTTTCTCTGGTCTGCGGTGCGGCGTTTGCCATGTTTGCCCGCTCCGTGGGCGGGATATGGAGCAGCTCCGCCCTTGTTGTTTTCTCCTCGCTTATTTCCTTGATCGTTACAGCCTCTCTCTTCGCGGTGATCTACAAGATGCTGCCGGAGGCGCCGCTTTCCTGGCGCGATGTCTGGTTCGGCGCCGTAGTTACGGCGGGATTATTCGATCTCGGCAAATATGCGATCGGCCTGTACCTGGGCAAGAGCGGCGTGGCTTCCAGCTTTGGCGCGGCTGGATCGTTGATCGCTTTGCTGCTTTGGGTGTATTACTCGGCGCAGATTTTTTTTCTGGGTGCGGAGTTCACCCGGCAGTATGCTTTGTTTTACGGCAGCTTTAAGTCCGAGAAGGGCCGCGGGCGGACCCTATGGCCAGTGAAAAAAATCAACAAGGAGGTAGTAGGGGGATGACCTTGGGGCAAAAGATGGGTGGTAAGGGCTGGAGTCGCAGTGCTTATCTTGGAACACCCATAAGTCAGCTCCGACCCCATTTATGCCCTTTTGTCTTTCCCGACTTCTCGGGAAGATCTTTGTGGAAAATGCGGGTCAGTCGGAAACGATCTTGAAAGATAGTTTTACCCGTGCCCGAAAGGTGGACTCTCCGCTTTTTTCGTCAATCTTCATATCCAGGGTAACAACTTCGGCAATCCTCAGGTCGCGCAGAGTCAGGCCTGCGGTCTTGACGGCATTTTTGGTCGCCTCTTCCCAGGAAACCGGGCTTGATCCGACCATCTCGATGATTTTGTAAACACTCTCAGTCATGGTATTCTCCTTGATTAAGGTTAGGGGGAACTTCCCTGAATATCCCTGCGTGTGAACGTTACGTGCTCTGCTGTCGGCAAATTGGCCGGCGAGGCCGAACCATTGCAATATTGTAGCGCGTAGGGGTGGAAAACTGAAAGTGAAATCTATAAGAAAGGAAACAAAGAGCATGGACGGCACACGATTCATCGTGGCGGGAAGCTTTATCGACGGCAGCGGTGCCCCCGTCCGCCGGAATGTCTTTCTGAAGGTTACGGATACTATAATTTCCGCCATCGGCTCCGCTACAGATCTTTCCGGCCATGACGGAGCTGCAATCGATGACTTCTCGCACTGCATCATTTTGCCGTCGTTGGTTGACTGCAGCCTCTCCCTGTCACGATCGCCCTCCGTGGATAGCAGCGTGCGGTTCTCCTCGGCAGAGGGAGACTTGGCAGAAAAAGCGGCCATGGTGGCGCGACATATCCGCGACTGCCATGCTCACGGAGTGTTGGGCGTGGCCGACAGCGAGGGCCGTGACTTGGTGGAACGGTCGCATGAGAGGATGGCAGAGGGGGGCATCATCGAGATTCGTTCCTCTGGCCCTCTCTCCCGGAGCGATGACAACTGGGCAACCGGTGATTTCCTAAAGATTGCTTATTCCGGGAATATTGAAGACGAGGAGGGGCCGGACCCTCGGATGAGCCAGAAAGATCTCTGCCATATACTCCAGCAGAGAGGCGGCAGAAAGGCGGTGGTGGTGGCCAATGGCGTGCAACAGGTAGCGGAGGCGCTTGCGGCGGGGTGCGATGCCATCGAACAGGGATACGGCATGGGCGAGGACAATCTCCGAAAAATGGCGGAGAGGAATGTGCTGTGGATTCCCAGCGTGCTGCGGGCCAAAAATGGTTTGGACGGTGCGAGTTCAGGCGGAAGTGTGTGTTGCCGTTTCTCCATCCGCTATGTGGCGCCGGGAAAGCCGGTTCCGGGGGCGGAGGCTTTTTGGAAAAAGACGCTCACCGAACAACTCACGCAACTGCGGTTGGCCAGAAAATTGGGCGTGACAACGGCGGTGGGAACAGGGGCCGGGAGTGTTGGTATACTCCATGGCGAGTCGATGGCCGAGGAGATGAAATTGTTTATCAAGGCAGGCTATTCACTGGAGGAGACCATCCGGTGCGGTTCGGAAAATGGCGCTAGATTTTTCGGCATGGAGAAGCTGGGGGCGCTTACGGTCGGGCGGAAAGCAACATTTCTGATTTCCAGGGGCACGGTGCAACAGCTGCCAAGAAAACTTTCCTATCTGGAAGGCATCTATGTGGACGGCGTGTCCAGCACCGCATATCGGAAAAACCCGGTTAAGGCGGTGTGAGGGGTGCGCTTTGCGCGTCGGCAAAAGAAACTGGGGAGTGGCCCTAATTTCCCCGTAGGGAGGGGATAGGTCGACGCGCAACCGATAGACTTAACAACGGTTCAATGCGTAGCGGCTTGTCCGTCTGCCGCCAGTTGGTGGATGTCTTCGCATCTATCGCCAGCTAATCTAAAACGAATTTCGAAGGGGACCTCTCTGCATTTTTCTGAGAAATCTTCCATTTCCCTTGTGATCAAAAGATACTGGAGGTCTCCTTTTTGTGCGCTCAGTACAATGGAATCAAAGAAGTTCTCAATTAACAGTATTAGAATTGCCTGCTGAATTGAAAGAGATAGAAGTTTTTGTAACAGCTCTCCACGCCTAGAAGACAGGAGTCTCTTGAAGTCATCCAGACTACAGTTGGCACGTTTTAGAGCATTCAAAGCGAACATTCCCAAACGACGCCTATTCTCCGGGAAATCTCCGTGCCACCATTCGAGTAGAAGACCGAGAATGGCAACACGGTCATCGATGGGCGTATATCTTTGCTCTGCTTCGTTGGGAAGAAGGCTTTCACCAGTCGCTAGAGCCGCCTCAATCATTTCAACAGCGGCTTTTGTTTGCGCTGCAACTCTGGATGCTCTCCACGACTCATTATGGGCTTTGTAAATCGTATTGTGAGTTGCTTTCGCCCAACCGTGTTGAAGATAAGATTTAACCTGTAGTTCAAATGAAAACACAAGGAGGCTCTTGTTCAGAAGCAGTGCGGAATCTTTTAGCCGCAATACGTAGTGAAGGTCATCATAAATAAACTCCGACGGCCGTCGTGTTCTGTTTGATCGGACTTCAAGAACAGTAAAGTGACCTGACAATGATTGTGTAAAATCGTTTAGTCCTTCACCAATAGGTGCGGTTGGCAATATCACTGTTGCCGCAAATAAATCTTCAATTTCGTCAAGTTGTCTATAGTTACCGAGAACCGCTTTGTCAAAGACGCTGTCAATAGTTTTTACTCTACTCGAATACTGACCATCTTGTTCCTCAGCAAAAGCTTTGAGTATCGAATCCACTCGTTCTTTTAGAGATCTCAGATTGTGAGCAACAGTAGTGTAAGCCGAACTCAGCTGCGTTGGAATCATGAGGCTACTCCTGATTAACAAACAACTCTTGTAGGATTTCAGCACGAAGTTTTCGATTAGCACCTTTGTTTGAGCCTTGAGTGACTGCGATAAGATATGATTGAGCTTTCGCCGGCGTTGGTTCAGCACGCACTGAATTGGCAAATTCAGTTAGGTTACATGCAGTTGCTTCTATGTTGAGATTACCAGTCTCCGCCACAGCGGCCCAGAGACTATAAAAATCTGCAAAGTTGGAAAAACGCTCTGACCCCAAGTGGGGCCAGAGATTGGAAATGATCGTTTTGCATGTTTCATAAGCACGTCGGTGCTTCTCAAGGTCCGGAATTTCTTCCTCATATTCAGAGTACGCTTTATCAAGATACGACTTGCCATCTTGAATTCCATCCATCGTGAGAATAAAGATTTCAGATACGTATTCTATGTCTAACATTCTGCGAATGCGCGCAGTCGTCGCCAAGCCTATGTCCTTCCAAAATGGGTCGTCTGCCAGAGTTTCCATCAGGGAGATGAATGCGCCAGAGTACCTGGCGTTTCGGAGTTCTTGCGCATTTAGTTTAGCAACGTTTCTATTCAGGCGGTCAAAAGCAGTCTGCAACTCAGTTTCGTCCGCATTTTCTAGAAATTCCACGGGGATGATGTAGCGTAAAAAACGATTCTGTACGTCTGGTGGGAGTTCAGAGTAATACTTGTCGCTAAATGCAGCAGTAGAGTGCTTTCGAGAAGCACTGAATTTGTCCTCCAGATAATCGAGGATTGCTGAAAGGCGCTGTTTTCCGTCTACCACGTGATAGTTGGTTCGTCCGCCGGTTGTGATTTCGACATCCAGAAATATTTGTGGTGAGGGATAGTTTCTGAGGATAGTGTCGATAAAGTACTGTCTGTACTCTAAATTCCAAACGCTAAGTCGCTGATAAGGTGGGTCAAGATCGAGTTGGTTGCCATGAAAAAGATCGACAAACCAAGCGATAGTCTGAGGTGATGGTCGGCGTTCAAGCATGGGCTACTTTCCTTGTTGATATGGTGATTTTGTTAATATGAAATCATCCAACAATAATATTATCTGTCTACCTGACACCATGGAGCAACACAAGGAGTTTCTTCTTTCAAGACGGTTGGTTAGAGCGGGGCAATGGTCCTGCTTTTTGGCTTGGGGGAGGGGGGATGGATCTTTACACAAAAAAAGGGTCAGCCGAATACGGCTAACCCTTTCTGATTTTCAATGGAGGCGGCGAGCGGATTTGAACCGCTGAATAATGGTTTTGCAGACCACTGCCTTACCACTTGGCTACGCCGCCTTTTTGGTGGGGGCAATCTTAAACGCAGATCGTTTTTTTGACAAGGGAAAATGTGCGCGCTGCTCCGGCCTGCGGCAGGCAAGGAAAGAGGGCGTAAGCCCCGTGTCGGGCAGGGTGATCCGTTGCCCTTTTTTACCGGCTGGAGTATGGTGTTTCCTCGGCAAGAGGGGTGACGCCCTCACAGATTACCCCTTACCCGTACCCTACCGTGACGACCAATACCCTAAGCCAAACATCGCCGCCTGACCTGAGCCTGCTTGAGGAAAATCTCGGCTACCATTTCCGTGATCGCGCCCATCTGCAAAAAGCCATGATCCACAGCTCCCACGCCTTTGAACAGGGCAGGCAGATGCAGAAGGACAACGAGACCCTGGAGTTTTTGGGGGATGCGGTCCTCGATCTCACCGTGGGCTATGCGCTTTTTCGGCATTTCCCGGAGATGCAGGAGGGCGATCTCACCCGGCTACGGGCGGCTCTGGTCAACGAGCGGCACCTGGCCCGGATGGCGCGTGATCTCGATCTGGGCCGGTATCTGATGTTGGGCAAGGGTGAGGATACCAATCTCGGCAGGGAAAAAGCCTCCATTCTCTCCTGTGCCCTTGAGGCCGTGGCTGGAGCCATTTTTCTCGATGGCGGCTACCCTGCGGCCACAGAATTTGTCGAACGCCATTTTATCCCCTGGTTTGCAGACCGGCAGCAGACCATGTTCCTGGCCGACGCCAAGAGTTCGCTCCAGGAGCTTTTGCAGGAGCGGTTCAACGAAGGCCCCCGGTATGTGTTGGAGGGGGACGAAGGCCCGGATCATAACAAGACCTTCCATGTTTCGGTCCGTTTCCGGGATGAGGTCCTCGGCCAGGGCAGCGCCCGCAGCAAGAAGGAAGCGGAGCAGGAAGCCGCTGCCATGGCCCTCAAGAATCTCGCCTAAGCCAATGCCCCCGCCCTTTGTCATCCCCATCTTCATCGCCCATCAGGGCTGTCCCCATCAATGCCTGTTTTGCAATCAGCGCAGTATCACCGGTGCCCCGGAGGGCATGGTCGGTGCCCATGAGGTGGAAGAGACCATCCGTACCCAGTTGGCCTGGCCCCGCCGCCATCCCGAGGCCCCGGTGCAGGTGGCCTTTTATGGGGGCAGCTTTACCGGATTGACTATGGAGCGGCAACGGGAATTGCTTGGTGCGGCGCAGCCTTTTTTGGCTTCGGGCCAGGTCCGGGAGCTGCGGCTCTCCACTCGGCCGGATTATGTGACTCCGGAGATCGCCGGGTTTCTGCGGGAGCATGGGGTGGGTGTTGTGGAGCTGGGCGCCCAGTCGCTGGATGATCGGGTGCTTGGGGCCAGTGGCCGGGGGCACACCGTGGCCCAGGTGCGGACGGCGGTTGGTTGCCTGAAGGAGGCTGGGATTCGAGTGGGGCTTCAGCTCATGCTCGGCCTGCCCGGCGACAGCACGGCCACGGCCCTGGCCAGCGGTCGTGCGGCGGCAGCGCTTGGCCCGGATATGGTTCGGCTTTATCCTTGTTTGGTTATTGCTGGAAGCCCCTTGGCGGAACTCTATCGGCAAGGGGAGTATCAGCCGCTTGCCCTGTCTCGGGCCGTGGCGTTGGCTGGTCGTCTCTGGTCTATTTTCAATGGGCAGGGGATTTCCGTGGTGCGGATGGGGTTGCAGCCCTCGGCCTCGCTGGAAGAAACTGTGCTGGCAGGGCCGTACCATCCGGCTTTTGGTGAGTTGGTGCTTTCCCGGCTTTTTTTCAACCAGATTCGCGCGGAGCTTTCCGTCCGCCCACCCCAGCAAGCCCATCGTCTTAGTCTCGCCAAGGCGGACGAGTCCATCTATCGGGGAAAGGGCAACGGGAATGTCAAGCGGCTTGCGGCTTTGGGGCTTCTTGAGGGGGTGGAAACGGTGTTCAGCGCTAGTCAGCCCAGACAGAGCGTGGTGCTGACCCCGCGTTAATCGGATTACCAGGCAATCTCCGCAGCCAGAGGAATAACTTCGTTTCTCTGTTCATTTTCTTTGCTTGTCCAAAGAAAACGAACCAAAAGAAAGGGCCCCCTGTGTCTCTTGTCCCGCCGAAGGCGGGATGCCCTGCGCTCCTCGATGCTGCCGGGGCTTTGCAAACTCGCTGCGCTCAAACAGTGCAAATCCCCTTTTCGGCAGCCTCTCCGGTGCTCGG
>JBAZCG010000062.1:0-20943 GCA_041671085.1 Desulfurivibrionaceae bacterium
GGTGGCAAAGTAGGTTCCGTGCATGCCCAACATGCCCATGGACAACGGATCCGTTCCCGGAAAACCGCCCAACCCCATGAGGGTCATGGTGACGGGAATATTAAGCCTTCTGGCAAGTTCAGTCAGCTCCTCATTGGAGTCGGAAAGTATAACGCCGCCACCCGCATAGATCACCGGTTTTTTGGCCTTGAGCATTGCCTGGCAGGCCTTCTCGATCTGACCTGGATGCGGCTCATAGGTAGGCTTGTAAGTCCGCATGCTGATGGGTTTCAGCTCGGGATAGGTTATCCGGGTAGCCAGAACATCCTTGGGCATGTCAATAAGCACGGGGCCGGGACGGCCGGTTTTGGCCAGGTGGAAAGCCTCCCGAATAATAGGAACCAGCTCCTCGGCATCTTTCACCAGATAGTTATGCTTGGTGATCGGCCGGGTAATCCCAACAATATCGACCTCTTGGAAGGCATCGTTGCCGATCAGTTTGGTCGGCACCTGCCCGGTGAAAACGACCAGGGGGATCGAGTCCAGATAGGCCGAGGCAATGCCGGTAACCGCATTGGTGGCGCCGGGTCCAGAGGTCACCAATGCAACCCCTACTTCGCCCTTAATCCGCCCGTAGGCATCGGCCGCATGGACTGCGGCCTGCTCATGCCGGGTTAGAACGTGGTGGATTTTGTCATTTTTCATCAACTCGTCATAGACATCGATGAGTGCCCCGCCGGGATAGCCGAAGATAACCTCGACGCCATGCTCTTCCAGGCACTTGAGGAATGCCTGTGCTCCTGTGAGTTTCATGCTCTATTCCTTACCTTTGAATTCAACTCGTCTTCCGATGAAGATCGGATTGTATACCGAAAATATACCGTGCACAGCGGCGCAGCGGTAAAAACCTTACAAAACAGGGAATTTTGAAATATATTCTGAATATAATTCTTGTCAAGCACGTTTCTGGATTAAGCTCGAAAGAGCACAACAAAAGAGAAAATCGCCCTGCCTGCTTTCCGGCAGGGCAGACGTTATAATTCCTTGCTGGTTAAGGGCAGACCGGAAAAATCTCGGGGGAAAACCCCAAGCTGTCGGCCTCGCTCCAGAAATTCCTGCACTGCGGCAACACCCTCATCTCCCAAATCAAGAGAAAACGGATTCACATACAGACCAATGTGGTCCTTAATGACTTTGTCGTCTAACTCTTGCGCGTGTTGCCTGATATAGGGCATACCCGCCTCCGGACTAGCAAAGGCAAAAGACACACTTGCGCGAATACGTCGGTCAATGGCCTGGATTTTCTCCTCGCCCAAGGACCGTTTTGCCACTATGCCACCCAACGGAATAGGAAAACCCGTCTCCCGCTCCCACCAAGCGCCAAGATCCTGAAGCAATAGCAACCCATACGCCTGAAAGGTAAACCGACTTTCGTGGATGATCACCCCGGCATCGACCTCGCCGGCCACAATGGCCGGCATAATCTCGTCAAAACGCATCACCCTGATCGAAAGGACAACCGGAGAATACATCCGCAGCAGCATGGCCGCCGTGGTGTAGGTGCCCGGGATAGCAATGGTCAATCGGGACAGCTCGCTTAGAGAAAAATATTCCCGCGCAACCAACAAGGGGCCACAACCGCGACCAAGAGCGCTTCCGGCCATAAGCAGAACATATTGATCAAGGACATGCCCCAAGGCGTGAAACGAAAGCTTGGTTACATCAAGCCGCCCGGCAAGCGCCCACTCATTTAGGGTTTCGACGTCGGCAAGGATCGCCTCGCCAAAATTTAGAGATTCGCCGCACACCTGGCCATGCACCAGAGCATTAAAGATAAATGTATCGTTGGGGCAGGGAGAGAAGCCGATGGTAAGAGGGTTTTTATCTGCACGAAATGACACGAATTTGCTACCTGGTTCAAATGGGGACTATATGATCGACAAGCAGGGAAACGGCTTGCCCACTTTTATGTACGGCTGCGGCAAGCTGCCAGTTTGCGGGATTGCGGTCTTCCACCATGTTGCTGATGCAACGCAGTTCAAGGCAGGGAACCGCAAATTCCGTACAGACCCTAGCCACTGCCGCCCCTTCCATGTTCTCGCAGAGGCCATTATGGGCAGCGCGCAACATAGCGCCACGCCTTGCCGTGGCAGTTGCCCCATTGACCGTGACAAACACGCCTTTCTTACAGCTGTAATTCTGTTTTTCAAGAATTTTCCAAGCTTGAGCAAGATACCCTGGCTCCAGAGAAAAAACGGCTCTTTTTGCCAATTGCTCCCCAAAAAACTCTACGTTTTCATCGTAACAGATTCCGAAATCGCCCAGAATTTCGCTCTCGGCCAGACAGATATCAAGTAAACCAGCCCCGGAACCGACATAAGCACCGGCCACGCCAAAATTAAGGACCAAAGAGATATCCTTACGCCCTTCGCACAAGCGCCGGGTAAGCCGGACCGCTGTTTCAAGCGGACCCACCCCCGTAACCAAAAGCCCATGGGGATGGCCAAACGTTTTCCCAGCCAAGGGCAAGGCTTCCATCTCTGTGGCAGCAACGAGAAGAATCATGGACATCTAGCAAAGAAAAAATTGCACAGGCAAACAACAAGGACAACGCGGCGAAAAAACACCCCACGGGGAAGATTATCCACGATACGGATGTTGCGCCTCCTCAACATGCATCACATTCTTGATCAGATTGTCCTTGTCAAGCACCACGATTCTGGGCTTGTATCCGGCCAGCTCCTCCGGCATATACAAGGCATAACTGACAATGATAATCAGATCTCCGGCCAGCCCCTTGCGGGCCGCCGCACCGTTTAAGCCAATCATCCCGGATCCGGCCTTACCTTCGATCAGATAAGTATCAAAGCGCTCGCCGTTGTTGATGTTATAGATGTTCACCCGCTCATAAGGGGATAGACCAACGGCGTCCATCAGGTTGCGGTCCACGGTGAGACTGCCCTCATAGTTGAGATCGGCTTCAATCACCGTGGCCCGGTGAATCTTGGATTTTAACATGTATTGCAACATTGTCGTTCTCTCAGTGTTCTTCAAAAAGATTATCGTTGTCGATCAAGCGAGTCGCTCCGACCTTGATGGCCATGGCCAATACCACGCCTTTCTGCAACACGGCTTGGGGCCGCAAAGTCACCTGATCAACAAGGCTTACATACTCAATGGTCACAGTCTCCTGCTGCAACACCCACTCCACCTCCCGCAACAGAACCTCTCCCTCAACAAGCTCGTCCCGCACCCGTCTTCTCGCGTGCGCTATGGCCCGAGAGAGACACAGAGCCGCCTGCCGTTCCGGAGCAGAAAGATAGGTGTTCCGCGAACTCATGGCCAGACCGTCCGCTTCCCGGACAATAGGATGCCCGATGATCTCCACGTCCCAGTTGAGATCCGCCACCATTCTCGTAATCACCGCAAGCTGCTGAAAATCCTTTCTGCCAAAAACAGCAGAATGCGGCTTGGTGATGTGAAAAAGCTTGGCGACCACGGTGGTCACGCCGGCAAAATGGCCTGGACGACTCGCCCCGCACAGGCCGTCCGTTATCCCGGAGACAATCACCCTGGTGCTAACCTCCTGCGGATACATGTCCTGGGACTCAGGGGCAAAAAGAACATCCACTCCTTCGCCCTCCGCAAGCTGGCAATCCCGCGAAAAATCGCGGGGATACCTACCAAGGTCTTCGTTTACCCCAAACTGAATCGGGTTGACAAACAAGCTCACCACCGTGCGGTCGGCCTTCTCTCTGGCCTTGCGCATTAAGGACAAATGCCCCTCATGAAAAAAACCCATGGTGGGCACCAGGCAGATTGTCTGCCCCTCGGCAAGAGCCCTGTTTGCCCAGGCCATCATCTCGGCTGGGGTACGGATGATATCCATGGCTTGATCTGTAGCGTCTCTGTTTTTCCAGGATTATCCAGCAAAAGCCAAAAGCTAAAGCCGATCCAGCTTGGCCTGCACCATTTCCTTGACCGCAGGAGAAACACCTTCCTCAGCCACCACCTTGCCATACATTTCTTTTACCTTGGGCAAATCCTTCTGCAACTCATAAATCCTGGCCATGGCCAGATAGGATTCCTCGGCAAAGCCCTTGCTATCGGCCAAACTCTGATAGGCGGCAAGCGCTTCCGGCAATCCATTTTTATTTTCATAGGCCTGGGCCAGATTCATCTGCACCAAGGGAAAAACCGGACTCGACTTGGCAAGGTCATCACGAGCCTCCAGATACACCTTGATTGCCTCATCATACTGCTGGGCATCAAAGGCCATATGCCCCAGCTCAACTTTTGCCCACATGGCTGAGCCGGTCCTGCCGTATTCATCAAGAACCTTACGCAAAAGAACCTTGCGTTGTTCAGGCGCCCCCTGCCCGATCGCTTCGGCTAGCAAAACGGCAGCCCGATCATTTTGCCTGGCAAAATAATAGCTCAGAGAGGACCAACCCATAATTGCCACGACACAACACAACAGACCTATGAGGATGTTCCGCTTGTTGTTTCGAATAAACAGGATCGCCTTGGGAGGCAAATTGAGCTCTTCGAGCAATCCGTGTTTCTGTAAAGGCTTGTTCAGTATCTCTTGCTGAAAATAGGTATTTTGCTCAGACATGCCTCAACCCCTCGCCGTTGCGCTGCTTACGTTTTTATTCTGAAACAACAAAAATTCTTGGCAATATACCTTTTCCGCCCCAAAAAAGCATCCGTCATTTTATGCTGCCACTCGCTCCTTCCTTTTATATACTTAAGGTGGCAGCCCATGACCAAAACAAAATACTTGTCCCTGTCATGTCGACCATGCTAGGTAGTGAACATGCACTCCATGATCAGAGACCAGATCCAAACTGTTAGCGAACTTACCCAGTCAATTCGAGGAGTGTTGGAGGTTTCCTTCGCGTTTGTCACTGTGGCTGGGGAGATCTCCAACCTGCGCTGTCCTTACTCAGGACACCTCTATTTCACCCTCAAGGATGCAACCTCCCAAATAAAAGCGGTACTCTTCAAGCCACAACAGCGCTATCTCGCCTGCACCCCAGCGGATGGTATGGAGGTGATCTGCCGGGGCCGGGTCTCGCTATATGAGGCCCGCGGCGAATACCAGCTCATTGTGGATGTTCTTGCGACAAAAGGCGCAGGTGCATTGCAGCTTGCCTTCGACCTTCTCAAGCGCAAATTGGCAGAGGAAGGCCTCTTTGCCGAAGAGCGGAAACGCCCCCTGCCGCTGCTGCCCGAAAAAATAGCCCTTATCACCTCGCCAAGCGGCGCGGCAGTGCATGATTTTCTCGCGATGGCCGAAAAAAGATGCACTGCGGTTTCCGTGGAAATTTTCCCGGTCAGAGTGCAGGGGCCCGGAGCCATGGAAGACATCATTGAGGCCATCGCCCTCTGTAACCAAAGAGGCAAAAATGATGTAATAATTCTTTGCCGTGGCGGCGGCTCTCTGGAAGACCTGTGGACCTTTAACGAAGATAAGCTCGCCCGGGCCATTGCCGGCTCGCGCATTCCGATTGTCTCGGCAATCGGCCATGAGATTGATTTCACCATTGCCGATCTGGTTGCGGACTTCCGGGCACCCACCCCCACTGCCGCAGCCGAGGCGGTTGTCCCCAGCCGCATCCAACTCCACGCCCAACTCCACAACTTCACCACCCGGCTAAGCAAAACGGTTCAGGACAGATTGGCGTTTTTCCGCCGCGCCATAAAGGACCATCGACAGAAATTGGGCGACCCCACCTTGCTGCTTGCCCAGTTTCGGCTGACAACAGACCATGCGCTGGCCTCCCTACAATTCGCCTTTTCCACCACTATCCATCAACGCCAGCTCACCCTTGCAAAGTTCAGCCAAATCCTTGCCAACCATAGCCCCCAACAGCGCTTGGAATATCAGTATCAATGGGTCCAGGAACTGCGTAGGCGGTTGACTCAGGCCATACTTCGCCAACAGGAGCGTAAACGCGCAGCACTGGGGAAAACAGCAGGACTCCTTCACGCCATCAGTCCATTGGCTGTTCTTGGCAGAGGATACAGTATTGTCCAACAGCAAAATGGAAATATCATTCGAAGTTGCAGGAATGTAAATCTGGGAGAAAATATCAGCATTACCCTTGCCCAGGGAGGGCTTGACTGCAAGGTGAAAAAAATATGGCCCGAATGAGCGTGCCCGGAATCAGCTGAACTGCGGAATTCTCATATTCCGGTGTGTATTTTTCCTCCATTATCATTGAACATCTCTTCATGAGGGTAATCCTCTCTTTAAGAAGTGGCCATTTTTATAATGACACCTCAATCGTACGAAAAACAACTGGCGGATTAAACTAGTTGGCCTCCACTATTTCCGGCCGACATTATGTGATCTTGACTTTGTTTACGATTAATCGTTATGATTTGAAGAGCGAAGCAATCTGGTTTTTCACTTCAACGAGAGATAGCTGATTATGCGAATTTTAGTCGTCGACGATTTCGATACCATGGTACGAATCATTAGGGATACCCTCAATGATTTGGGATACAATGATATTGTCACAGCCCGCAATGGGGAACTCGCATATCAAATCCTCACCAAGGAAAAAATTGATTTCATCATTTCAGACTGGAACATGCCTGTAATGACCGGCATTGAACTCCTGAAAAAGGTCAAAGGCACTCCAAAAATGGCGGATATCCCTTTTCTGATGGTGACAGCCGAGGCAGAAAAGGAACATATTGTCGAGGCACTCCAGGCCAAGGTTGACCAATACATAATCAAACCATTTACTAAAGAAATGTTGGGCCAAAAGATCGCCTTCGCCTTGCACAAAAAAGAAAAAACCTGACAGTCCCCCGTGCTACACTGCGCAATTTGTAACCGTTCAGAGGATGTCTGAATTTGGCTTTTTCCTTCTGCCCATTTCCACCTAGCCCATGCCAAATCAGAAAATTATGCCTCAGCAACCATTGCGGATACTTGTTGTCGATGACACGGTCCTCTATAGGACCATTGTCTCCGAGATTCTGTCTGCCATCCCCGGCGTAGAAGTGGTCGGCACTGCGGCTCATGGGGGAATCGCTCTCGCTAAAATCGCTGAGTTGGCTCCGGACCTGATCACCCTCGATGTGGAAATGCCGGTCATGGATGGCCTGGCAACACTGAAGCACCTGCGGAACATCAAGACGAAGGTTCTGGTTGTGATGGTCAGCTCCCATACCCTCCAAGGCGCGGCGATCACCTTGGAGGCCCTGCAGCTGGGGGCTTATGATTTTATCACCAAGCCTGACGGGGATGATCAGCAAAAAAGTTTGGAAATTCTAGCCAGTAAGTTTCGTCCCATCATTAATGCCGTTATGGCACAAAAAATTCTGCGCCAAACTCTTGACGGCGTAGACCCCAAGACCATTTGTGCACTAAAGCCAGTCCTTGCAGTACCTCCCACGCTAGGTGCCACTCCGCACCCAACCGGACGAATTGAGCTCGTGGCCATCGGCATTTCAACCGGAGGTCCCAATGCCTTAGCCGATCTCCTACCTCGACTGCCTGCAGATTTCCCCGTGCCGATTGTCATCGTTCAACATATGCCCAAACTTTTTACCGGCGCCTTAGCCGAATCTCTTGACAGCAAATGTGCCATCCGCGTGGTGGAGGGAGTGTCCGGGCAACCTCTGGAAACAGCAACTGCCTACATTGCGCCAGGAGGGAGGCAAATGCGGGTTGCCAAAGGCCACGGGCTCTCGCCATATTTCTTGGAGATTACCGACGACCCGCCAGAAAATCATTGTCAACCGTCGGCAGATTATCTGTTCCGCTCTGTCGCGGCGGTGTGTAAGGGCCAGGCCCTTGGCGTGATTATGACTGGCATGGGCTGTGATGGCACACTGGGCTTGCGTTTGATGAAGCGGCATGGCGCACAGATCATTGCCCAGGATCAGGCAAGCTGTGTCATTTATGGTATGCCCATGGAGGCGATAAAAGCAGGGGTTGTCGATGTCGTATTACCCCTGTCCGACATAGGCGCAGAGATCTTGAGAAGGTTGAAATGATTTCGATTACGCCCAACGAGATAGAGCTGTTTGCGGAATTTATTCACGCACGTACCGGAATTGTCTTGAACAACACCAAAGGCTATCTGCTGGAAAGTCGTTTGGGATCCATGCTGGAGGAGTACGGGGCCCGTAACTTCACGGAGTTTTTTTACGCTGGGTATCTTTCATCGGAGTGGGTGGCTCGGGTTGTGGATGCCATATCCACGCATGAAACTTCGTTTTTCCGCGACCAACGCCCCTTCGAGCTGCTTCAGACAAAGATTCTGTCCGATTTTATTAGCCAGCGGCAAAATAGGCTCGAATCATCATCTTCCGGACTACAAATCTGGAGCGCCGCCTGCTCAACCGGACAAGAAGCCTACTCCGTCGGCATGAACATTGCTGAGCTTCTTGGTAGCGAATTGAGTCGGTGGAATATTACTATAACCGGCACCGATATCTCAGATTTCGCCATCAATAAAGCCCGGCAGGGGCTGTACACCAACTACGAGGTGGAACGGGGGGTGCCCCTGAATCTTCGTCAAAAATACTTCGAGTCTCAGGGGGAGTTGTTGAAAGTCAGAGCCGACCTACAGGCCATGACCGTGTTTAAGAAGATGAATCTCCTCGCGGCCGCAGAGCGTAGCGATTTTTATGATATTATCCTCTGCCGCAACGTGGCAATCTATTTCAATCAGGAAAATCGCCGCCGGTTGTTCGAAAAAATCGCCGCCTGTTTACGCCCTGAAGGTATTTTGATCATCGGTTCCACGGAGTCACTTTATGGAGTCAGCGACCGTTTCATCAGAAACGAGAGCTGCAACACGGTGTATTTTCAGGCAAAAAGAAACCAAAACGATTAAATCGTAGAGAACGGGACATATTTTAAGACCCATCGAATCTACCTCGCTAATAATTAACCACAGTTAATACCGGTGGTCTTGGCTGGTTGACATTTTTTGTGCATGTATCATCCACCGTTTGGTTGCTGACACCACAGGCTTTTTCCGTGTCACGCCGGCTATGGGTACAGAACCAAGCTAGGCGCAGCATTTCGCATGACAACCATTTCTCTCGGCATCGTACCCTTCTTAACTATGTCACGAAGAAGGCAGAATAGCCATATGCGTTAGCCCCGCAACTACAACCATCATCAACTGGCAGGATTGCTCCGAAACGGTGGTCGAATTCGGTCGAACTACCCAAGAATAAAGGAGGAAAAATATGGATGCCAAGGTGGATCAGTATATCCTAGTGGTTGAAGATGATAAGTTCTTTGCAAAACTCCTGCGGGAAAGACTTGTCGATGAATTAGGGTATGCGGTAATTTGGACTAGCAGTCTGGCTGAGACCGTCGACCAGCTAAACAATCAGGGAGATAAACAGATCGTCGCTGGCATCCTCGACTACCATCTTCCTGACGCTCATGATGGCGAAATTATTACAACGGTGATCGATTATGAAATTCCGGTTATCGTTTTTACCGGCCTTGTGGATGAAAGCGTCAGGGAAAAGATCTGGAACAATGAAGTGGCAGACTATGTCGTCAAGGGGCAGCCGAACAGCATCGATTATGTCATCTCCATGGTCAGAAGAATTGCTCAGAATAGCGAGCGGCAAGTTCTGGTTGTGGATGATTCGATGCTCTTCCTGAATGTACTGACCAACTGGCTAAAAATCCACCGTTATCAGGTAGTAGCCGCAAAGTGCGGCAAGGAGGCGTTAGAGTTGCTACAGGAGTACCCCGGCATCAAGCTTGCGATCATTGATTATGTTATGCCTGAAATGAACGGCGTTGAGTTGATCTATAAAATCCGTGAGTCTTACAAAAAAGAGGATATGGCCATCATCGGTATCTCGGGGGTCGACAATAATGTGATGGCCGCTAATTTCTTAAAGTGCGGTGCCAACGATTTTCTGGTGAAAGAGGCCATCATTCCAGAAGAGTTTTATTGCCGGGTCAATCAATGCCTGGAAAACAATGAAAATATCCATGCCATTAGGGAAGCAGCAATTAAGGATTTTCTGACTGGACTCTATAATCGCCGCTATTTCTTTGAGGTTGGCCAAAAGTTGTTTGCCAACGCCGAGCGTCAAGGGTCGGCCATAGCCTGTGCCATAATCGATATCGATTATTTCAAAAAGGTGAATGATCGATATGGTCATGAGGCGGGTGATCTGGCCTTAAAGTCTGTCGCTAAAATCTTGGGCAGTAGGACAAGGTATTCTGACTTGATCGCCCGCCTTGGAGGGGAAGAATTCAGTATCCTGGCGCTAAACATGAACACAGATGATGTTCTGGCTCTCTTTGACCTTCTCCGGAAGACCGTAGAAGAAACACCAGTTGATATCGGTGGTGGCCAGAAGATACCGGTGACCATTAGTATTGGCGTCTGTCTCTCTCTTCAGGGTTCCCTAGAAAAAATGATGGGCTGCGCCGATGCCAAACTCTATGAAGCCAAGAAAGGCGGCCGTAACCGAATAATCGTCGGGTAATCATAGAAGTGGCCCCACTCGTTTGAACAACATCCTGCGTTTTCCAAGTGGATTCTCTGCTGATTTTTACGCTACCAGTTTAACCATTGGCAGCATCACGGTATAAGCCTCATCAGGTATATTTTTGCCTAGGCTCGAATGCGGCCTGGATCGGTTGTACCAGTCCATGTATTGCATGATCGATTTCTTGGCTTCAGTGACTGAGTCATAAGCATGTAAATAGACCCGCTCGTATTTTACCGACTTCCACAGGCGCTCAACGAATACATTATCCCTCCAGGCTCCGCGCCCGTCCATGCTGACTTTGCACCCACGATCCTTGACGGCCTGCACGAAATCATGAGCGGTAAACTGGCTGCCCTGGTCGGTATTCACAATTTCTGGCGTGCCATGGTGATTGAACGCCTCTTGCAGCACATCGACCGCATGGCAAGCCTCCAACGTGATCGCCACCTTTGCTGCCATGCGCTTCATCAACGTGCCAACATGCTTATGTCCGACAACGACTCCATCCCGGTTGAGCTGATCCCGCAGCATACGTGCCCCCATGAATGGGTGCTCCAAGTGCAATACATCAATGCGGCGCATGGGCGCCAGAGATCGGCGGTGCTGACCGGTTTAGGCAGATAATACACGCTACCCCGGCTAATGCCGGCCAACTGGGCCTGGCGGCTGATCGAAAGTGCGTGGTGGCCGTCAATCACCGCTTTGCGCTCAGCAACCCCACCTTGGTGAGCGCGCTTTCTAAAAAATCATTCTCCAGCGTCAGCTGCCCGATCTTGGCATGCAGCGTCTTCATGTCAACAGCCGGTTCGGCCACACCGGCTCCACCAAACACGTCGGCCGCTCGCTCGCTGAGTTACCGCCTCCACTCCGTAATCTGGTTAGGATGCACTTCAAATCGTTGCGCCAACTCGGCTAGCGTCTTGTCTCCCGCCATCGCCGCCAACGCCACTTTTGCTTTGAATATCGCCGAGTGTTTCCGTCTCGTTCTTTTTGCCATCTTCTGCTCCATGGTTAGCCCCACAGGGGCCTTCAAAAGGTAGCAGATTTTCCACTTAGCGGCTTGTTTAACTTCCCGGGGCCACTTCTCATCGTCAAAATTGTCGACTTCGCAAAATGGTTGCACAATACAGTCCACAGGACGGCGAAGATATTATTTATACATTTTTTTAGGTGTGAGAGTTGTTTATTTTATAAATTCAAGAAATGCTTGTGAGTTATGGCCTACTAACATTGTGTAAAATCTGCTTAAGTTTTTAACAATTTTGGTTCCCCACGCAAGACAGGGAGGAGCCTTTTATTCATTTAAAGACTTGACCTTGGCGAGCAATCCTTCACTGATCGACTGTAGGTCGCCGGTCTGTTGCTTTACAGACGAAATGAGTGGGTACAGTCCCTCATCCAGTTTGGAGGCAGGATCGATTTCAACAGCGAGTTCGTGAGATGTCGTCGCTATCTGGTTGATTTGATCTGCGGTTTCGCCCACTTCTGCCGCGACAGCATTCACCGTTTCCCTGATTGCATTGATTCCGTTCACCCCTTGATTCAATTGTCTCACAATGTCCTTGGAGGGGACCGACTGCTCCTCCACAGCCCCGGCGATGGCGACAACAATTTCATTCACAGCTTTTATGATCTGACTGATTGCTCCAATTTCAGCGATCGTGTTGTCGGTTGAGTGCTGCATCGCCTCGACCTTATTGCGGATTTCGGCGATGGCGTTATTGGTCTGTAGGGCAAGTTCCTTGACCTCGTTGGCTACGACGGCGAACCCCTTGCCCGCTTCGCCTGCACGGGCGGCTTCAATGGTGGCATTTAAAGCCAGCAGTTTTGTTTGCTCGGCAATTTCGACGATGACATCGGTCACTTTGTTGATTTCCAAAGCAGCTGCACCCAGTTCGTCCACCCGGTTGGAAGCGGCATTGACGTTGGATACTGCAGTCCCTACCACGCCGCACGCCTTCTCCGCATTAATTGCAATATCCGTAATTGTGGCGCTCATTTTCTCGGTGGCGCCAATAATGATGCCGACCTGCGCTGCCGACTCGCGGGCGGTGCTGGTCACCATGCCCATGCGTGCATTCAAGTTCTCAAATCGGTTGGCGATAGAAGCAGCGCCAAGTGACAGGGTTTTGATGCGTACCCCCGCCGATTGCTGAGTTGCGCCGGTAGAGGTGAGCCTTTCCGTTGTCTGCTGCGCCAAGAACGATAGACCCGTGCTCTGCACGACTAGGGCATCAAGACCTTGGGTGACAGTAGATGCAAGGTCCCGGTAACGGTCTGTATTTCGCTTTAGCGTGGCTTCGATAACGGCCAGGTCCTCACCAGTAATGGTTTTAGCCCCTGCGATCGAACTGCCTGGACTTATTTCTCGGCAGGCAGCACCTATTCGCCGTAGGCTCTTGACCATGGAAAGTGCAAGGGTAACGCCCCATGCCAGACAGAGGCCCATAGCTAAAGCCACCACCCATTGAAGCTGCGTGATCGCACCACACAGGTTGGCGACCACCATGCCTGCTGCCAGCAATGCTGTGCCAGCAAGGGCTGTAATGAGTTTAGTACTTATCGGCATCAGTTATTCCCCCTATAAAATGAATTGTGTCAGTCATTCGTAGTCTCTGGCGAGAAGTTCATCGATATTCAAAATGGTTACCAGGCTATGTTCGAGTTTATATATGCCTTTAAAAAAGCGCCCTGTCACCCCGGCCAAATTCGAGGGCGGCGGCTCAATATCTTTTTCATCGGCTATCACCACATCACTGACCGAATCAACCATGAGTCCAATATTTTCGTCTCCCTGTCTGACGATGACAATCTGCGTCTCAGCGTCTTGAGCCAAGGGTTCAAAGCCAAATTTTGTGCGCAGATCAACTACCGTCACAATTTCTCCCCGTAGGTTGATCACCCCGCGCACATATTCGGGGGCGCGATGGACAATCGTCACCGCAACATCTTTATTGATTTCCTGGACATGAGTGATATCGAGGCCGCAAAGAAGATTTCCGGACTCAAACAGAACCAGCTTTCTCATGGTGTTATTGGTGGAGTGGGATGGCTGCATGGGGAGTGTCCCGCCGAGGTTAGCGTTTGAGGTAACGGTTGACAGTATGAATAATTTTTTCTTGGTCCAGCTTGACCATATACTCGTTGACTCCGGCCTTAAGCCCACGTTTTTCTGCAGCTTCGCCACTTAAGGAAGTGACGGCGATGATCGGTAGCTCTGACCACCGAACATCGGCCCGCACCCGAGTCGTGAATTCCAGTCCGTCCATGTTGGGCATCTCGATATCGGTGAGCACAAGATCAATTTTTTCCTGTTCGAGAAGCGCCAGGCCCTCGATTCCATCGGTGGCGCTGAATGGCTTGTAGCCGGCGTCCGAGAGAAATCCACATATCTGACGGTTAAAAAACGGCGAATCTTCCACGACCAGAACATGTCGCACCTGGCCGTTACCTGCTGCGCCAAGGCTGGTATACTGTATCCAGTCAGGCATCATTTTAGCAACGATGCCAAAGAGATCGATCATCAGGGCGATCTGTTGCATGATGATAGCCGATCCCATTATGCCAGGTTGCTTATGAGTGGCATCGTCAATGGCAACGGTCACGGTGATGATATCGATGATTTCCGAAACCATGATCCCCACTTCCCGCTCGCCAAAGGGGAAGGCCACCACATAGAGGTGCCCGGCGGATTCTTGAAGGGGGGCGACGGCTGCGGCCTCATCGATACTGAATAACGGCAGCGTTGTGCCTCGATACTGCATATTGCGTCTGCCGCCGGTAAACTCCACCTGATCGCGCCGTATTTTCTCGATTCGTGAGACCAGGTTTAAGGGGATGGCCAACAGTTCTTTGGGTGAGTTGCGGACAAGAAGGAAGGTTTGGGCGTCCAAGTTGATCCGCTCAACTTCCTGTTGCCCTAAGCCCTGTACCCGCTCGGACACCGAAGAGAGGTTCGTGGCCTTGCTGATTCCGACCACATCAAGAATTAGGGCCACTTTTCCGTCGCCCTGAATGGTGGCGCCTGCGTAGACCTGACACTTTCGCAGATGTGAGCCAAGCGGCTTGACCACGATTTCCTCTGAGTCGAGCAGCTTGTCAACGATAAGGCCATAATGAAATTTACCGGCCGAGACCACAAGGATATTAACAGCACTGTGCGGACTTGAGCGACGTTCAGCGCTGTTAATATTTTCTTCCGGATACCCCCCTGCCTCGCGGCCATTGGGATCAAAATAGTGGTGTTTTTCGATGCCAAGTGCTTCGGCCAAACTAATGAGCGGCAAGAGTTCGCCGCGCAGCCTTATCACCATCGCCTCGCCGATCCTCTCGATTCGCTCCTTGACTTTCAAGGCCGGCACCCGCACCAACTCGACCATGTTGACCTGTGGTATGGCGTAGCGCTCGGTTCCCACACTGACGATCAGGCAGGGGATGATGGCCAGGGTCAAGGGCAGTTTGATGTTGATGGTGGTACCCTTACCGACTTTGCTGGCAATGTCGAAAACCCCGCCCACCTTGGAAAGGTTGGCATGCACAACATCCATGCCAACGCCCCGACCAGACACATCTGTCACCTCCTCGGCGGTGGACAAGCCGGGGAGGAAGATAAGTTTCAAAAGTTCATGTTCCTGCATGGCATCAATTTGGGATTTATCATGGGTGCCCATGCTCAAGGCTTTTTCTTTAATTCGTGCCGTATCAATGCCGCCGCCGTCATCAACTATCTCGATGATCACCTGGCCACCCTCATGAAAGGCCCTGATCTGGAGAGTTCCAGCGAGAGGTTTGCCTGCGGCGGCCCGTTTGTCCGGCATTTCGATGCCGTGGTCAACGGAATTACGAACTAGATGGGTCAGTGGGTCGGCCAAGGCCTCGATGATGGTTTTATCCATTTCGACCTCGCCGCCCTCTATGATCAGATCAATCTCCTTGCCCATTTTTTGGGACAAATCCCGGACCACACGTTTGAATTTATTGAAGACATTGCCCACCGGTTGCATACGGGTGGACATGATGGCTTCCTGTAATTCTGAAGTCACCAGGTCGAAGCGCTGGGAGACGGCGTTAAAATCTTGCTGGTCGGAAGAATGAATGATTTGCAGGAACTGATTGCGGGTCAGGACCAGCTCTCCGGCCAGGGTCATCAGGTTATCCAGGATTTTGACATTGACCCGGAGGCTGCTATCCGCTCCAGCTTTGCCCTGTTCAGCGCTGTCAGCAACCACGGGTTTTTTTGTTGGGGAAGCAGCGGACGTCTGAGTTTCCTCTGCCGTCTGTGCCGCGATCGGGGTCTGTTCGACCAACGGCGCATCTGAGAATGCGACTGGTTCCTCCTGTTCCTGAATTTCGTGTACCCGCTCCATTGGCAGACTGGCAAAAGAGACAAGCATCTCCTTATCCATCATGGTTGCGAAAAGGACATAAGCAGGAATTTCGGTGCCGAGATTGCCGACCGGTTTATCGCAAACCTGAACTTCAAGCACATCACCAATACTGCCTAGAGTCTCCAGGATGGCGGCGAGGATGAGGCCTTGTTGTAAAACATCGGCGACCAGATCGTATTCGAGGACAAAGACTACTTGCCCGCTCAGACGGCAGTCGATGATCTCGGGTTTGTGCTTTGCAAGCAATTCATTCCAAAGGATTGGCCGTTTTGGAGCAATTGGCTTCGGTGTTGAGGAGGGAGTTGGCTGGGTGGTGTCTGCCGCAGAATAAGGGTCAAGAATTTTGTGCAGGGACGACAGCGGGCCGGATATGTCAAGCTCAACGGCACCCTTGGGCTGATTCAGTAAGCGGTTCACGAGATCGGCTGCGTCAAGTAGACTGCTGATAACCGGGGCGGTCGGCACAAGTTGTTTGTTGCGAATCTTGTTCAACAGGTCTTCAGCGGCATGGGCCAGTGTCTTTACCGCATTAAGCCCCAGAAAACCGGCCCCCCCTTTGATGGAATGCATGGCGCGGAAAACCTTATTGACCAATTCTTGGTCTATATCAGCGCCAGCCTCTTCAATGGCCAGAAGATCGCTTTCGATCCCCTCCAGGTGTTCATGAGACTCTTCCTTGAAGGATTGTAACGTTTCGTCTTTGTTGATGAATGCCATGTCGTTATCCCGCAATGCTCCGGCTAGGACGTCCTGATGGTGTTAAGAAAAATGGTGACATCCTTGCGCAGGGCATTGGCCTTCTGACTGAGATCCGAGGCGGCATCCAAGACGTGGGCAGCACTCACCCCGGTTTCGTCTGCCGCCGCAGCGACGATTGAGATATCGCCGGATACAGCCTTGGCTCCGGTTGCCGCCTGCTGAGTATTCTGGGCGATATCCAGGGTGACAACACCCTGTTCCTCGACAGCGGCGGCGATGCTTGTCGAAATCTCATCGATTTCGCCAATGGTGGTTCCGATATCGCGGATTGCATCGACTGCCTCGGTAGTCGCGCCTTGAATACCGGCGATCTGTTCGCTGATTTGTTTGGTGGCGGCGGTTGTCTGTTTGGCCAATTCCTTAACCTCGTTAGCCACAACCGCAAAGCCTTTGCCGACCTCGCCAGCCCGGGCCGCCTCAATGGTGGCGTTTAAGGCCAGCAATTTGGTCTGCCCTGCGATATCAGTAATCAGTTTTACGACTTCGCCGATTTTCTGCGAAGCATTAGCCAGACTGCCGACCATTTGATTGGTGTGATTGGCCTTTTGCACCGCATTACGGGCGACCCCAGCCGAATGGGCGACCTGGCGGCTAATTTCACCCACAGAGCTTGACAATTCTTCCGTGGCGGAGGCGATGGTCATAACATTGGCTGAGGTATTCGCGGACGCCATTGCCACGGAATCGGATTTCGTCTTGGTCTGGGAGGCAGTGTCAGCCATTCTTTTGGCGCTGGACTCCAACTGGGCGACAGCAGCGGTCACTCCGCCGATGAGTCCGCCGATATTGGCTTCAAAATCCGCAGCCAGTTTGTTCATGAGCTCATTTTTTTCCTGTGCAGCACGCTGTTTGCTAGCCTCTTGTTCTTTTTCCAAGCGTTGTCGATCAAGGGCGTTGTTCTTGAAAACCTGAACGGCAGCGGCCATCTCGCCGATCTCATCCTTTCTACCCTGGGCCGGGATTTCGACGCTTAACTCTCCGGCAGCCAGATTCGCCATGGCTTTGGTCATCTGCCCCAACGGTCTGGTGAGCGAACGAGCCAGGAGGAAGATTATGACAATAACAATCGCCAGCAGGCAAAGACACCCCAGGGTGAGCATGACTTGCTGTTGCCACAGTGCTTGATTCAATGGGGTTAAATCAAAAGTGAGCGCAATCATTCCGCCCTGTTCATTTTCCTGCCAGTTGGGATGGCAACGGATGCACTCTGGTGTCACCATTTGCGGGGTATATATCCGGATCGCCGTGGGCCCGACTTTGAACAGCGGTGCCTTGATCGCCAGTAACTCCTTCTGCAACTCGGCGGGCAAAGACTGAGCCTTGCCCGATTCTCCGGAGGAGGACAGGTTGCAACGCAACTGCCGATCGTACAAAGAGACATCCACGACACCTTTGATGTCCTTCTGGCGAAGCAGAAGCATTTGGAAATTTTTCATCTGTCCACGTTCCAGTGAATCCTTGACCCCCTGCTGCAAAGACTGAGAAAGATTGTTTACTGAGTTCATGTATGCGCTGGTCATCTCATGTTTAACATAATTGTTCAGCAGCAGAGTGCCAATAAGCATCGCGGCGAGCAGCGTCAACACAACCGAGACAACCAGCCTCATGGTTATCGACTGGCTGGCAAGCAGAGATTTGATCATTGTTTTATGTCCTCCTGGGGCAGGGTACATTCCGTGTTTTTCGTCCAATTCCGGCCTCAAGCTGGATAGTCACGATTACTTTTTTATCTCGCTCAATCGGTAAAAAGGAATGCTTTTCTTTCGTGCGAAGTTCGGAGAGGCACACCCGATGCAAGGCGCATTGCTGTCGATACACCATGTCCTTCCGCCATTCCACCATCGGGTCGGACAATCGGCGTAGGTGTCTGGGCCAAGACAGCCAAGCTTAAAGAGGCAACCCTTGTCCCCCAGTTTCTTGGCGAAAATTTCTTGTTGAAAATCATGATACCGGGGGCAAAGCTCGTGGACCTTGCGACCGTAAAAAAGCTTTGGAGAATCGTTGATGAGTTCGGGAACACCGACCTTGACCAGATGGATGATGGTATGCCAGACCCAGTCTGGATGGACCGAGCAGCCGCGGATATTCACAACCAGTTTTTTGATTCCCCGCTTTTGGTAAAACTCCTTAACACCAATGGCTCCAGTCAGGTTTCCTTCAGCGGCGGGAATCCCGCCATCGCAAGCGCAGGCTCCCACGGCGATGGCGCCACTCATGGTTCTTGCCGCGTCCTCAAGGAGCTGGGCAAAGGTCTTGCTGCCGATAACGCACGCCTCGGGCATTTTTTCGGGGATGGCGCCTTCCACCACAAGAAAATAGGGGCCTGCCTGCCCGGAAATAAATTTATCCACGAGATCAAAGGCTTTTTTCCCGGAAATTGCGGAGAGATCGGCATGGAAGGCGAGTTGTGAATAATCGGTTATCAGGGCAAGGGGCGAAGGAGTTTCCGCCTGGAGTAGAGAGATGGAGCACCCTGTGCAGGAAAGCCCCTGAAGATAGATGAGTTTTGGCACCGCAGCCGGATCGATTTTTTTGAGTGCAGCCATTACCGGCTCCGGCAGGCCATTTATGCCAAAGGCCGCACTCAAGGCTGCCGCAAGTTTCAGAAAATCTCGTCTGTCTATCATGGGGGCATTCCTTAAGGAGTCTGGGATCTCAATGAACCGCACAGGCGATGCAGGGATCGAAGGAGTGTACTATCCTGAGCGATTCAATCTGTTCTTCCGGAGTTGCGACCCGGGTGCCGATAAGGGCCGATTCCATGGCGCCCGGATGGCCCCGGTCGTCACGCGGGGAGGCGTTCCAGGTAGTCGGAACAACACATTCGTACTTGGCGATTTTATAGTTTTCGATACGGATGTAGTGAAGCAGCGCGCCGCGTGAGGCTTCTGTCATCCCGACCCCCTCGCCGGAGCGGGGAATTTTGATATCCGCCATGGCCGTGGCGCCGTGCTCAAGGCGTTCTGTTTCCTCGAGAAGAAAATCGGCAATGATAGAGGCCTGGATAGCCCGGCAGAGGTGGCGCCCCAGAACGGAATTGAGCTCGTTGGGAGTGATCTTGGCAATCCCTGCGAATTTGTTAACCATTTCTTTCAGGGTGGGGTTGTTCCCCTGATGGTAGTCAATTAGGACTCTGGCGGCAGGCCCTACTTCAATCATGCGACCGCCGTAGCGAGGGGCCTTGCTCCAGGAATAGGCGCCCTCTTTGTGAGGCGCCGGGGTGAGGGCAGAGTCCTGAATCTTGAGCCCGCTCGGCGAGGAATATTTGGAGTATTGAATATCCTGGGTAATCTGTTTCAGGTCCACGGTAGTCACCTTCCCGTCAAACATCACCCCCGGTGCGAACAGGCGTTTGCTGTCCTGGGCAGGGGTGAGGGGCAGTAGGCCGTAAGAAAGAAAACCGCCCTTGCTGGCCCCGATCTTCCAATATTCCGGAAAGGCCGCGGCAACCGTAAGCACATCAGGGATATATTTGCTGACAACAAACTCTTTGACCTCCCTGATAAGGGCTTGGTAGGCGGCAATAAGATCGATCCGCACATCTTGTGTGCAGCCGCCGGGAAAAATGGCGGTGGAGTGCGGAAACTTCCCCCCGAAGATGGCGGCGGCCCGGTTGGCTTTTTTCTGGATCTCCATGGCCTCCAGATAGTGCTTGATCGCCCCTATGTTGATTTCTGCGTTGGCGATATATTTTCCAGACAACCTGGGGAGAAATGGCGCCGCAGGGAAGGCCTTGCCTCTGTTGAGTTCCACCTGAACCCATTGCCGGACCTTGAGGAGATCGGCGTCCTTGCCTTTGTATTGAAGGATGGCCGTGATATCAACGAAATCAAGGGCTGAAAGTTGGTAGAAATGCAATAGATAGTCGTAGAGGTGATTCGCGCCTTCAATGAGATTGTGTAGTATCCGGCCATTGGCAGGCACCTGGAGCTTATAGGCGTTTTCTTGCGCACGAGAGGAGGCGATGGCGTGGGCGTATGGGCAGACCCCACAAATCCGCTGGGTTATCTGCTGTGCGTCAAGGGGGTCCCGACCCAGGAGGAGGACTTCAAACCCTCGGAACATTTCAGACATGCATTGGGCATCGACCACCATGCCATTTTCAACGGTGGTCCGCACATTGAGGTGGCCTTCAATGCGGGTGACAGGGCCAAGATCAATCTTCATGAATTTCTCCGTGTGGTCTTTCTTTGGGCTGCCGCAAGGGCCTTCCCCTTTTTCAGCCTGGAAACGCCAGAGATAGGCAAGAACAGGGGCTCGTATCCTGCTGCGCCTTTAGTATGATCCATTTCTTCAAAATGAAAGTCAAGGGAAT
>JBAZCG010000063.1:0-20705 GCA_041671085.1 Desulfurivibrionaceae bacterium
CAAGGGCAACGAGGAAAAAAAGGAACCGGCCTGGGGTTGTCCATTACCTATGGTCTGGTGCAGAAATTGGGCGGCAAGATCGAGGTGAGCAGCGAGGTTGGGGTAGGCACCACCTTTATCATTTCCTTTCCGGTTTACAGCGAAGGCAGCGAGGGCGAAGGCGATGACCACGCGTAGGATTTTGATTGTTGATGATGAACTTGATTTCGGGGTAACCCTGGCGGAGCGTCTGGAGCTGCGGGGCTTTGCCGCCAAGGCGGTGGGCGGGGCCCAGGAAGCGATGGCGGTTCTCGCCGCCGACTGGCGACCGAACGTGGTCCTGCTCGATCTGATGATGCCGGGGATAGACGGCCTGGCCGCCCTGGACCTGATCAAGCAGCACGACCCTAAGATTCAGGTGATTATCCTTACCGGGCACGGCTCCACGGAGAGCGGCATCATCGGTATGCAGCGGGGGTTGTTCGACTACCTGATGAAGCCGGTGGACATCGGCGAATTGATCGTCCGGATCAACGAGTCAGATCAATAGTGGAGGGCGATTCCCCTTGACCGGGGAAGGGTTTTGGTCTGGTTGGGCTTAGACTTTCTGTAACTCTCTGAAAACACGTGATCGGCGTCGCGTTTCGCTCGCTTACCTTCGGCTTTCGCCGGGATGACGGGATATTGCCTTTTTGACTTTTTGCAAACCATCAAGGATAAATCGTGAAAAAACGTCTTAACCTGCTCCGGGAATTTTCCATCCCGCTGCTTGCGGGAGTTGTGGTAGCTCTGATCTGGGTAAACCTGGCGCCGGAAGGCTACCATCGTTTCAACCAGGCGCCCCTGCTCGGGGTGCTCAGCTTTCATTTTCTCACCAATGAGTTGTTCATGGTGCTGTTCTTCGGCATGGCCGCGGCGGAGATTACCCAGAGCTGCCTGCCGGGCGGGGATCTCCATCCCCTGCGTAAGGCGGTGAACCCCCTGTTGGCAACGATGGGCGGGGTGGTCGGTCCAGTGCTTGTCTATCTGAGTCTCAATACGCTGATCGGTTTCCCTTCACTCAGCAGGGGCTGGGGCATTCCCACCGCCACCGACATTGCCCTGGCCTGGTTGGTCGCCAGTGTGGTATTCGGCCGTCGGCATCCCGCCGTTTCTTTCCTGCTGCTGCTGGCCATAGCCGATGACGCCATCGGCCTCGGCATCATAGCGGTTTTTTACCCGGATCCGCTGCATCCCCTTGCCCCGCAATGGTTGGGGCTTACCCTGGTCGGCATGGCTATCGCCTTCCTGCTTCGGCGGGGCAAGGCTGCCACGTATTGGCCCTACCTCTTCTTTGGTGGTGGCCTCAGTTGGATAGGGTTGTTCAAGGCCCATGTCCATCCGGCCCTGGCCCTGGTTTTTATTGTTCCTTTTCTGCCTCACCCCCCAAGGGAACACAAACATCTCTTCGAGGAAGACCTTAGGGATCTGACCCCCCTTGCCAATTTCGAGCATGAATGGAAGGTGGTGGTGGATTTCGGCCTTTTCATGTTTGGCCTTGCCAATGCCGGGGTGGAGTTGGCTGCCATCGGCGTCGCCACTTGGTTGGTCTTCGCCTCTCTGGCCATCGGCAAGACCGGCGGCATCTTCAGCATGGGAATGTTGGGCAAGAAACTCGGCTATCCGTTGCCGTCGCAGGTCGGTAAAAAGGAGCTACTGCTGGTCGGCCTCATTGGCGGGCTGGGCCTGACAGTGGCCCTGTTTGTGGCGGGCGAGGCGTTCACCGATCCGCTTATTCAGGGCGCGGCTAAAATGGGTGCTTTATTCAGCGCCGGGTGTGGCATCCTCGCGATCATCGCAGGGCGACTGATGCAGGTGCGGCGCAAATTGTGATGGATTAGGGTGTAAAGGGGGGGCTGGACGTCAGCCTGAGGTGGTGCTCCTTTTGGGCGCCGCGCGTGTTGGCGGCCAAAAGGAGCGTAGCGGATGATTGTGAAGCATTCTGGTGTCTGGGGAGATATAGCTGAGCTGACAGCATCTGTTGCTGAGTGTCGTTTGTGCGTACGGCACAGACACTTTTGTAGTCGTTGCCGCTAGTTGAGAACTTGTCGGCGAGGATTGATATGTCTCGGTTTTTTTAACTGCTGGCTAGGGCATCAGATAAAAGCCCAGCTCTCTGTCGGTGTTGGCAGGCTCGTCAAATCGGAGCCCAAGATAAGAGTCCTCGACGAGCTGCACCACCCCCACTTTTGCTATCCAGGTTCTATTTGGGTTATCAAGCGTGAACCCCAGGATGAGCCGGGCATTTTTTTCGATCCTGTGTCGTCCCAAGGTCGAAAATCCGGCGCCATGCATGGAGATATTTACAATCCGACAGTTTATGGTTTTTTTGGCCAGAGAGAGGTCTGGAATATCCCGCTCATCGAAGAGTACATGATAGCTTCCCTCAAGGTTGGTGGCCTTGCGGTAAAACTTTCGGTACTCGAAGCGCACGGGAAAAATAGCGGTGCAGATGCATCGGACCTGGACCACTGGCGCGAGGGAAGCAGCTTCCTGTAAACGCACCGTCTTGATGATCCCACAGGTATCACATCGTATTTTCGCGGTATTATCATCTCTTACGAAAACTTTTTGTGCCTGCTCATCAATCATGATCCCGCCTCGGGCCTGTCCCTGCCAACCGGAATATCTGTGTTGCAATTATGCGAATTCGTGCACTTTACTAAAGAAACAGTAGCACTTCTCCCCGCGATTGGGAATAGGGATCTCTCTGTAATTATATGAAAAAAAGAAGAGTTTCTATTTTTCTTCTGCCGGGAAGGGATGTTCCCAAGTTTTTTTTGGCAGCCCTGATGCTACGAAAAAATATGTTTTCCGAGCACTTGCGTGCCAACAATATTGCCGATCGGTATACAGCCGCGTTGGCAGATTGAGCTGTTTCTCAAGTGGATTAAGCAAAAGTTATCCCGCCATCAACAATAAATGTCTGACCTGTGATCCAACTAGCATTTTCGGTTGTTAAAAAATAGCAGAGTCCAGAGAGATCATCCGGAACACCCATTCTCGACAAAGGAGATCGTTTAATGATTTCTTCTTTCACCTTTTCATAGTTCGGGAATTTTTGAAATGAATCCGTGTCGATCGGGCCACCAGAAACAGCATTAACTCTAATCCCTTTTTCTCCAAGCTCATGGGCGGCATATTTAACAATTGTTTCAACAGCAGCTTTTGAATTTCCATGACCCGTATAGTTTGGAGTATAAAAAAGATTGCCTGTGGAGGAGAGAGAGATAATTGCGCCACCGCCAATCTTTTCCATTCTTTTTGCCGCCTCTTGAGCACCAATGACGAAAGAGAGAACAGTAGCGGTATAGATATTCATAAGGCCTGTTGTTTTAAGTCTCATAAAAGAAGAAAAACCGCCAGCAACCGAGCGGCCAGAAATAATGGCATTTGAGATGAAATAATCAATCCTCTCAAAATCTTTATCAATTTCCTTGAATAAATTTTTATAGCTATCTGGCTCAAGAATATCAAGATGATAGGCTTGCAGCTTTACGCCATACCTCTCTGACAAATTAGCCATCATATCCTCAGCAATTTGCACATTGGTATTGTAGGTAAAGGCTATATTGATACCATTCTGGGCAAATTTCTCCACAATCGCCCTGCCAATCCCTCTTGTTCCGCCACTTACAACTAATGTTTTTCTCACTTTTTTAAGACCTCACCTTGGGAAAACACAGATTTTAAAAGCTTCTTGCTTTCACTGCTGCCCGGCTTGTTGCCGCTGGACGAGCGGTAGATTCAAGTTCAAAGTACACCACTTTAGCTAACAAGACTCCTCGACGTTTCGTGTGGAAGTGGAAATGGCTATTTTGAGCGACAGACTATTTCTCCTCTCCACTTGTAGCCAATCCCACTGGGGGCAAACAAGATGGTGTTGTTCCCAAAACCCAGAAATCACGTCATACCTTCATAACCATCCACATGGAGGTGTAGGATGCGAACGACGAGGGTGTCGTTTGTGCTGGCCGGTTTGCAGGAAAGCAGGTGGTTTTTGTGGGGAGGCGGCGGTATTCTGGTCGAATCTCCTCGGCAGTACGGCCCATTTCCGGATTGTCTCCGAGGAGTTTGAGGTAGCGTTTCAGGGAGTCGTAGTAGGTTTTTGTTAGCAACAGAACAACTTCGACCAAGGATTGTTCTAAGGGATCTTCGATATCCTGGGCGGCACCTTCTGTTGAGGAAATGACCGTTTTTGGCAATTTTTGTCAAGAAAAAGTAATATTCTCGCGCAGGTATCCCTGCAAGAATATTATTTGAGCAGGCTCCGCAGCAGCGTGAGATTTTCCAGGTCTTCGTGGAGATCGTCTGACTTGGGGGTTTCCAGAACCATGGGGTGGTCGGCAAAGCGTGGGTCGTTGATGAGGTTGCCGAATCCGGCGACGGTGATCTCGCCTTGGCCGATATGGGTGTGGCGGTCGATTCGGCTACCCAACCCCTTGGCTGCGTCATTGAGGTGAAAGAATTTGAGCCGCTCCAGGCCGAGCAGACGGTCGAATCTAGCCATGGTCTGGGCATAGGTCTTCGGGGTGCGAATATCGTAGCCGGCAACGAAGGTGTGGCAGGTGTCGTAGCAGACCCCCAGCTGCTCCGGGTGGGCGGAGGCGGCGATGATCGTGGCCAGCTCCTCGAAGCTCGCGCCCAGGTTGGTGCCCTGGCCGGCGGTGGTCTCAAGGAGGACCATGACCTGTTTCCCGGTGCCAGCCTCACCCATGGCCCGGTCCAGGTTGGCGGTGAATCTTGTGAGCCCCGCCGCAACCCCCTCGCCGAGATGGGACCCGGGATGGATCACCAGGTATTCGATCCCCAGAGCCCCGCAGCGGCGCAGTTCATCACTAAAAGCGGCGATGGATTTTCCCGCTGTCTCGGGGTTGGATGAGGCGAGGTTGATCAGGTAGGAATCGTGGGAGGCGACTGGAATTCCGGGTGCCTCGCGTCGCCGGGCCTTGAAGGCATCGATCTCTGTCGGCGTTGGCGTCTTGGGCTGCCATTGCCGCTGGTTGGCGGTGAAGATCTGCAACGCCTCGCCTTCCACCTCGGCCAGACGGTCAAAGGCCAGGGCGATCCCGCCGCTGATGGACATGTGGGCGCCGAATCGGGGCATGGTTTAATCCTCCTGTGCGGGAAAGGGGGGCAGACGGTGGTTTATATCAGTGCTTCTCAAACAGGGCCGCATGGCTTAAGGATATTATAGGCGAATCGATACATTTGAAGCCTGCTTTCTCGGCGGTGGTCACTGTTTTTTTGAATTCGGCCCCGGTGACATGCCCCTTGGGCTCCGCCAAGAGGAGCTTGCCGGATTTTTTCATGATTCTATGGACCTGTTGGAGAAAGTTGAGATCATCCGGGGTTTCGTGGATCATCCAGAAGGCCAGGGAGAAATTAACCGTTTCGTGGATGCCGATGTTGTTTTCCTCACATAACCGGGTGGTGATGCGGTGGGCAACCCCCGCTTTTCGTGCCCGTTGTGTCAGGGTATCCAGCATCTTCTGTTGCACATCTATGGAGATTACTTTTCCGGTTTCGCCGACCAGCTTGGCCATGCCGATGGAGAAGTAGCCCATGCCGCAACCCAGATCGATGGCGGTCATCCCTTCATGGAGATAAGGGAAAAATATTTCTTCCGGCTTGTGGAAGATTCGCCGGAGCGGATTGTCAAAGGTATAGGCCAGCCACCAGGGACAGACGTGTTTTGTCATTGTCGGGGACACTGTTCCTGGCCTGGCTTACACGGAAGAAGCTGGGCTATACGGCGGATAATCCGTATAGCCCTCGGCTTCCGGAGTGTACCACAGGGTCATGTCCTCGGCAGGGTTGAGGGGGTAATTGTTCTTGAAGCGCTCGGGCAGATCGGGGTTGGTGATAAAAGGGCGGCCAAAGGCGATCATGTCTGCATTCCCCTCGGCCAATCGCTGTTCTGCGAGTTCTTGGGTATAGCCGCAATTGCCGATGATCCTGCCCGGAAAAATCGGCCTGAATTCCGCCAGGGTCATGGGTTCGCCCTTGCCGTGAAAACCAAAGGCCAGCCCGTCCATGATATGGAGATAGCCGAGCTTGAATTTGTTTAATTCTTTGGCCACGTAGAGATAGGTTTCCCGGAAGTCCTCACTGCCCATATCGTTAAAAACCCCGTTGGGCGAGATGCGGGCGCCTACCTGCTCCGGGGCCCAGACCTCAAGCACCGCTTCCAGCACTTCCCTGAAAAAACGGAATCTGTTTTCCAGACTGCCGCCGTATTGATCGGCGCGGAGATTGGTTTTCGCATCGAGAAATTGATTGATCAGATACCCGTTGGCCCCATGGACTTCTACGCCGGAAAAACCTGCAGCCTTGGCATTGATCGCGGCCCGGCGGTAATCCGCCACGGTTGCTTTGATTTCCGCCACCGTCAGGGCCCGGGGGATTTCGTATGGCTTTTTGCCAAGCGGGGTGTGGATGGAGTCGCCGCTCAGTTGCACCGCCGAGGCGGAAACCGGGAGTGCCCCATCATGGAAATCACTGTGCGAGGCCCTGCCGCAATGCCAGAGCTGTAAAAACATGTGCGCGCCGGTGGGCTTGATCGTGTCGGTGACTTTCCGCCAGCCCGCAACCATCTCCTCGGTGTAGATGCCCGGCGTATCATGCCAGCCGATGCCCTGTTGTGAAACCACGGTTGCCTCGGTGATGAGCAGTCCGGCCGAGGAGCGTTGGTGATAATATTCGGCCATTAATTCGTTGGCTACCCGCGCCGAGGTAGCACGGGATCTGGTCATGGGCGCCAGGGCGATTCTGTTTTTGAAGTGGAGATTTCCGATGGAGAGTGGTTCAAATAACCTGCGTGTTTTCATGGGCTTTCCTCTGGAAATTTTATTGTTTGCTTCATTGACGGGGGGTGAATAAATCCGGCCCCGATTTCGTGTTTTTACAGTCTTTCAATGAGCGGGTAACTCTCCTTGAGAGTACGAATGGATTCCATCGTGGCCTGGAACAAGAACCAGCTGAGCACAAGGATTCCTATGGTGAGGCCGATTTTCCATGCCCGGGTTGTTTGTGGACGCCACCAGATCAGGGGCAAGGCCAGAGGGCCCACACAACTGACAGCGATGACAATAAAGGGTTTTCGGAAATACCATTGTCTCTTTTCTTCTGCACAGAAGGGGCACTTTTTCACTATTATTTCCCTCGCAGAACCTGCTCGTTTTTCGAGTATCTCCGGCGCCCTCTGGAGATTACTGCACGATTTTCCATTGTCCGTCCGCCTGACGGCAGGCGGTCCCAAAGGCTTTTTGTTTCTCGCCGCCGACGATCACATCGGTCTGGTACTCTCGGCAATATTCGCCGGAGGGGGACTGATACGTACGGCTTGGCATGACAGTTATTTCGCTTTCCTTGTCAGGGTTTGTCCAAGTGGAGGCTTGGCCGGTTTTGTTTTTCTCGAGGACATGCACGGTGCGGAGTTCGTCTGCTTCATCAAGGGATTTGCCTATTTCGTGACCAAAAAGTGAGCCGAGCAAAGTTCCGACGATTACCCCTGCGGTTCTTCCCGGGCCTCTCCCCGCAGTTGCTGCACCGATAGCTCCACCCAGGACTCCTCCGATAATGGTGCCTGTGACCTCTTTCCCTCCAGAATAATGCGGTGCCGCCGGGGGCGGCGGGATTGGGTAAGATGGCGTTGGTCCGGGGGGAGGTGGTGGCGGGGCAGTGACTACTGGAACCCAGGCCCAGTAGTAAGGGGCTGAAATCCCGTCACCGCGCAGTTCATAATGGCCATTGGGATATTCAACCACGGTTACGGTCGGGGCAAGGCGGAGCATGGTAACACCGTCTATCAGCCACCACATGTAGAACGGCGACCAGACCCCACGGCGATGTTCAAATCGCCAGCCATTATGCGGCTCGTAGTGCCAAGGACCTCCCCCGTAACGATGGCCTTCATCGTATCGGCGGTCGGCAAAGCGTTCGCCCCCATGTCTGGATTCGTGGTAATTGTCGGCCAGGGCGCCAAAAGGGCTGAGCAGCAGAGCCATATTGGCCGTGATCACGATTGCGCGACGGATATATTTTTCTGTTTCTGTTTTTTTTCTACGCAGCGCCATTGTGAGCCTCCATCATGGAATTAATACAGCACAGACGATTCTGGGCTGTGCCCCTGTTCCTGTTATGCAGATAAGACTGCTGTTTTCAGCAAAAAGTCCCTTTCTTCAACAGAAGTGATGGGACATCATAATTTATTCCACTTTCAGCAATCCCTGAAGCGTCGGCGGCAAGGGCGCTGAAAATTTCACCACCTTTCCGCTTACCGGGTGGCTCAGGCGCAGGCTCGATGCATGCAGGGCCTGGCGGGGTAGGCGAAGACGGGCGTGGTCAGTGGCGCTCAGGCATCCTTCCTTAAAACGGAGGAAAAGCTGTTCGTCCACGCCGTAGAGTTTGTCGCCCACCACCGGAAAGCCCAGGTGTAACAGGGTGGCTCGAATCTGATGGCAGCGGCCGGTGTGCGGTTTCGCTTCCAGCAGGGACAGGTTGGTGTTGTCTGCGCCTGGGATGCGCCGGAATCCGGTGCTGGCCTCCACGGCTCCGGGCGGAGCATCGTTTTGCTCCGGATAGAAGCGCATCTTCTTGCGGATCGCGCTGTTCGGGTCTGGCCCGAGCCAGCCGGGGGCTTCCACCGTGAGGGGCGTGTCCGGAAAATCTCCTTCCACCACCACCAGATAGGTCTTCTCCACCCGATGCTGGGCAAACTGCTCCTGGCAAAGGCGGGCTGCGGCCTTGTTCTTGGCCACCAGCACGATGCCGGAGGTTTCCCTATCCAGCCGGTTGACGAGCCTTGGGTCGGCAAGTCCTTGATTTTCCTTGAGCAAGGCCCAGAGGGTGTGGGAGAAGAAGCGGCCGCCGGGATGGCAGGGCAGGGGGGCGGGCTTGTTGATTACCAGCAGGTCGTCATCCTCGTGGAGCACGGTGTAGTTGGAATCAACCGGGGGTTCGATCAGGGCGGGCATCAGGTAGACGAGGCGGTCGCCGGGGGCCAGTATGTAATCGGCTTGCGCCTCGCCATCGTTGAGCAGGAAACGGTCCGCCACTAGCTCCGCCCGCCATTCCTCCCGGTTCCGGTAGGTGAAGCGCTGGCTGACGAAATCGAGGAGCTGCTGCCCTGCCTGCTGGGGCTGGATGAGCACCGAGTTTTTTCTTTTCATCATTGCCCGGCCATCTGTAGAGCCCCCATGAATTGTAAGATGCAGCTCCGGCTACGAGCCGGAACCGTCAGGAGTTGCGGCCTCTTCCGTCTGCCAGCCGCCGCCCAGGGCCTTGTACAGTGCGACGAGATTGGTGGAGACGGTGCGATTAGACTGGGCCAGGGCATCCTCGGCGGCATAGAGGGAGCGCTGGGCATCCAGCACGGCGAGGAAATCGTTCTGGCCCGCAGTGTAGAGGGCGGTGGCCAGCTCCACCGCAGTGCGGTTGGCCGCCACGGCCTGGGCCATGGCCTGGCGATGCTCCTCCTCCTTGGTCGAGGCGATCAGGGCGTTTTCCACCTCCCGCAGGGCGTTGAGTACCGTCTGTTCATAGGCCAGGAGCTCTTCTTCCTGGACGGCTTTTTTCAGTTCCAGGTTGGCGCGGGTGCGGCCCATGTCAAAGAGCGGCCAGTTCAGGGCGGGGCCGAGGGACCAGAAGCTGCTGGCAGGGTTGAAAAGTGCATTGGAGTTGGTGTTCTGGTAGCCCAAGGCGCCGGAGATGGTGAATTTGGGAAAGAGATCGGCTTTGGCCACCCCGATCCGGGCAGTGGCGGCATGCATCTTCGCAAGTGCCTTGCGGATGTCCGGCCTCCGCAGGAGCAGGTCCGAAGGCAGACCCACGGGCACCGTGGCCTGGGCGGTGGGCAGCGCCGCCTCCGGGGTCAGTTCCGCCAGGAGGGCGGACGGTTCGCCGCCCAGCAACAGGCTGAGGCTGTAAATCGTTTGCCTTACCTGCGCTTCAAGCAGCGGAATCTGCCCGGCTGTGGTGGCGGCCAGCGCTTCCGCCCGCACCACATCGAGTTTGCTGGCAAAGCCTACGTTAAAGCGCTGGCGGGTCAGGTCGGCGGTATGTGCCTGGGCCGTCAAGTTCTCTCGGGCAATGGCGAGTCGCTGTTGCAGGGAGCGGAGGTTGAGATAGTTGCTGGCCACCTCGGCGCTCAGGCTCACCAGCAGGTCGCTTCGGCTTTCCGTGGCTGCATCAAGATCCGCGCTTGCCGCCTCGACCTCGCGCCGCAAGCCGCCGAAAAGATCGATCTCCCACCCGGCATCAAAGCCCATCTGGTAGAGATTGCCGGTCGTCACCTCGTTTCGAATCGAAGATGCCGGAGTTCGGCTGCGGGTAAGCGAGGCCCCGGTATTGACGGTCGGGCCAAGGTCCGCTCCGGCGATGCCCATGGAGGCACGGGCTTGGCGGATGCGGCTTTCCGCCATGCGCAGGTCCAGATTGGCCTGCATCCCCCGTTCTATCAGGGAGGTGAGCTGGGGATCGTTGAAGATTGTCCACCATTGGGCCAGATTCTGTTCCGCTGTGGGCGCCCCCTCGGCCTCGGCTGGGGTCTGCCCGAGCCACTGGGAGGAAACCTTAGCCTCCGGGCGCTCAAAATCAGGGCCCATCATGCAGCTGGTGACAAGGGGCAGGCAGAGGCAGAGAGCCAGGCTGGTCCGGTATGGTGTGGGGATCATGGGGGATGCTCCTTAAAAAAAATGGCCCGTGTGCTTTAGTAATAGTTTACCAGAAGAATGAAAATTTCCGGCAGCCCTGGTATTGCAACCGTTTAGCAGTGCCGCAGATGCTAGGAAGAGGCCGACGAAGTGTGCTGTTGCACATGAGTCGGCCGATGACAACGCAGATGTGGTGCTGCTGAACGGTTGCTTTATTCATAACGTAAGGCCTCAATGGGATCAAGCCGCGATGCCTTCCAGGCCGGGTAGAAGCCGAAGATGATCCCCACCCCGGCCGAGACCAGCACCGCGGTGGCAATGGCGGCAGGCGAGGTCTCCACCGGCCACTTGAGCAGGAGTTGCACCAGCATGGAGCCGCCGTGGCCGAGGACAATGCCCATGGCCCCGCCGGTGAGGCAGAGGACCACCGCCTCCACCAGAAACTGGCGGAGGATGTCGCGGCCCCGGGCGCCGACGGCCATGCGCAGCCCGATCTCCCGCGTCCGTTCGGTAACCGAGACGAGCATGATGTTCATGATCCCCACCCCGCCCACGACCAGGGAGATCATGGCCACTGCCAGCAGCAGGTTGGTCATCAGCTTGGTGGTGGTGGAGAGGGTGCGGGTCAGCTCGGCCATATCGCGGACATTGAAATCATCGGGGTCGTCGTTGCGGATGCGGTGCCGTTCCCGGAGTACTCCGGAGATCTGCTCGATGGCCGGGGCGATCTCCGCCGAATTGTTGGCTGCGAGCATGATCTGGTCGATGTTGGCGAAGCGCACCGGCATGGGGTTGTCGGCCTGCTGGACCGCGGAGCGTGCCGGGTAGAGGCTGCGCTGGGATGTGGGGTAGAGATTACTGAGGGTGTTCACCGAATCGCTGGCAACGGAGTCGCTCTGGTTGGCGGTGGCGAGACTTGTGCCGGTGACCCGGTATTTGATGGTGGTCCAGGGGGCGAGGATGACGTCATCCTGATCAAAGCCCATCATGTTGGCGCCCTTGGGGGAGAGCACCCCGATCACCCGAAAGGCGATATTCTTGATCCGGATATCCTTGCCCACCGGGGATTCTCCCTCGAACAGCTCCCGGACCAGGCTCTTGCCCAGGAGGCAGACCCGGTTGCCGTTCAAGACGTCGCGATCGCTGAAGGGCTCGCCCTCGGCCAGGATGGACCAGTCCTGGACATCGAGATAGGCCGGGGTGGTGCCGTAGATGGCGTTGGGCACCCAGTTGCGGTTGCCGTAGACCACCTGGGCGCGGGCGCGGACCATGGGCGAGGCGTTGCGCACCGAGGGGCATTCCCGCAGGATGGCCTGGCAGTCTTCCGGAGTCAGGGTGGTGGTGGTGCCCGCCCCGAAGGAGACCCCGCCGCTGGAAGCGGTGCCGGGCCGGACGACCAAAACGTTGGCCCCCATGCTGGCGATGGTTTTCTTCAGAGCCGCCGAGGCGCCGGCGCCGATCTCCATCATGGCGATGACCGCGCCCACGCCGATGACGATGCCTAAGGTGGTGAGCATGGCCCGCATGGGATTGCGGCGCAAGGTCCGGAAGGCGGTGCGGGCGGTGGTGTAGACCATCATGGCGCACCTCCCCCGGCTTGCGGCTGCGGCTCGGCAGCAGGGGGCGCATCGCCTTGGATCACCCCGTCGTTCATCCGGATCACCCGGTTGGCGTGGCCAGCCACCTTGGGATCGTGGGTCACCATGATGATGGTGATGCGGTCCTCGGTGTGGAGCCGCTCGAACATCTGCAGCACCTCTTCGCTGGTCTTGGAATCCAGGTTGCCGGTGGGCTCATCGGCAAAGAGCACCGGCGGGCGGTTGATCAGGGCCCGGGCGATGGCCACCCGCTGCTGCTGGCCGCCGGAGAGCTGGGAGGGATGGTGGTCCAGCCGGTCACCCAATCCCACCCGGCTCAGCATCTCCGCGGCCCGCTCCCTGGCCTCGCGTTCGCTCAAGTGCTCGGCTCCGTAGGAGAGCGGCATGGCCACGTTTTCGAGGGCGCTGGTTCGGGCCAGCAGGTTGAAGCTCTGGAAGACAAAACCCAGCTTGCGGTTGCGGAGCAGGGCCCGTTCGTCGGCGGAGAGCTGGGAGACCTCCTGGCCCTCCAGCCAGTATTCGCCGGCGGTCGGGTGGTCCAGGCAGCCCAGGATATTCATCAGGGTGGACTTGCCCGAGCCGGACGAGCCGGTGAGCGCGACCAGCTCCCCCTGCCGGATGGTCAGGGAGATGCCTTTCAGCACGGGCACGGCGATGTCGCCCATCTGGTAGGTTTTTTCAATGGAGCGCAGGGTGATGAGTTCCATGGCTGCTCTACTTGTCTCCCTTGGCCTTGTTGCCGCGGCCGAACTGCGGGGTGAAGGGGCTGCCCCCCCCGTTTTTGTCGGCCTCGGACATCCGTATCCCGGTGATCACCTGCATCCCCTCGCGCAGCTCCGCGCTTTCCACCGCGGTGTTGGTTCCGTCGCTGGGTCCGGTCTGGACCTCGATCTGGCGGAGCTTTTGCTTCTCGTCCAGCACCCAGAGGCGGCCGCTACTCTTGGACTTGGGTGGCCCTTGGGCAGAGGAGGGTTTCTTGCCCCCGTTCATCTCCTCTTTTTTTGTGCCGATCTCTGCCTCGCCCTCCTTGACCGGCGGGCTCCAGCGCAGGGCCGCGTTGGGCGCCTGCAGAACATTCGCCAGCTTTTGCAATTGGAACAGGACATTGGCGGTGAGATACGGCAGGAGCCGGCCATCCGCGTTGTCGGTGGAGATCTCCACCGTGTAGGTCACCACGTTCTGGGTCATGGCGGCGTTGAGCCGGATCTTGCCCACCTCGCCGCGGAAGGTCTCGTTGGGGAAGGCGTCCACCGTGAAGGTCACCGGCTGGCCCGGGTGGATGCGGCCGATATCCGCCTCGTTCACCGCCACCCAGACCTGGATGCGGGTAAGATCCTTGGCCAGCAGGAAGAGGCTCGGCGCGTTGAGGCTCGCCACCACGGTCTGGCCGGTGTTGACCCGGCGGTCGATGATGATCCCCTTGACCGGCGAGGTGATGGTGCAGTAGCCGAGGTTGCGTTGGGCGCGCTTGAGCGCCGCTTCGGCCTGATTGATCGAGGCCTCGCTCACCCCTACCTGGGCCCGCGCACTTTTATACGCTGATTCGTAGGCTTCAAAGCTCGATTGCGACAGGGCTCCGGAGGGGCCGAGGAGTTGGGCCCGCTTCCACTCCTGTTCCGTCCGGCTAAGGTCTGCCTTGGCCTTCTGCAACCCGGCCTTGTTCGAGAGGAGCTGGGCCTCGGCCTGGGCTACGTCGGCTCCGTAGAGCGAGTCGTCGATCCGGGCCAGCACCGTGCCTGCCTCAACCAGCGAGCCGTAGTCCACGGTTTTGCCCTTGGCATCCTTGCCAAAGGAGACGATCCGCCCGGCCACCTGGGCGCCGACGTCGATGACCTCTTCCGGCTCCACGGTGCCGGTGGCGTTGATGGTAACCACCAGATCCCCGCGCTTGAGCTCGGCGGTCCGGTAGGCAACGGTATTTCCCTGGCTGCGGGTAAGCCCCCAGGTTGCCAGGCTGCCGAGAAGCAGCACGGCGATGAGGGCGATAAGGGCTTTCTTGCCTGGGTGTTTCATGGGCCAACCTCGTTGTTGGATTGTTGCGGATGTCGGGGGCGGAGCGCACGGATTCCGGCCAGGCTGAAGCGGGTGACATGGTCCGCCAGTTGCTCCACATCTTCGAGCAGGGGGTCAATGCAAGTGGTTGGCAGCTCCTGCGCATTCTTGCGGCGGCGGGCGTAAAGCAGGGGGCCGAAACACTGGGCCCGGATGGACATGGCGCAGAGCTGCACCTCGGGCTCCTGGGGCTCCTTGTTCAGCAATTCGGAGACCAGGAGGGTAAGGCCTTTAAAGATCGGCTCCACCGATTCCTGCATGGGCTTGGCCAGGAGACCGGTCGGGTTTGCCATCTCCTTGTGGAAGATGTCGAAATCATGGCTTTGCGGGTCGATGATCCTGCGCATGATCGAGAGAATCCACCCGCGCAGCCGCTCTTCCGCCGGGGCCTGGGGGGCAATGTTGCCATCCGGGGGATAGACGAGCAAGGACTGGGTGAAGGCGTAGCGCCAGCTCTCCACATAGAGGGCCTCCTTGCTGCCGAAATGGTAGTTGACCGCGGCGGTGTTGGCCCCTGTCTGCTTGCAGATTCCGGCGATGGTCGTTTCCCGGAAGCCTTTGGCGGCAAAGATTTTGCCTGCGGCTTCCAACAGGTTCTGGCGGGTTTCCTGGCCGTCGCTTCGTTGTTTTCGCACGGATGAGTTCCTTGAGGTTAATAAGTTAAATGTATATTTGATTTATTTGCCTGTCCGCGTCAAGGGGTTTTTGCGTTTGGTTTTCTCGGCTATTCCTTTGAAAACAACTATCCTGCGCGGATTCGGAAAATGCCGATGACGAAGCAGATACGGAGCTGCTGGGCAGTTGCCTTTGAAACAGGAGGGAAATATGTTACAGAGGGGGCATGGATAGAGAACAAAAAGAGCAGGCTGCGGCCGGGCCAACCGATCTGCGTGGTCTCACCTTAAATCAGCTGGCCGAGTTTGTCGCTGGGCTGGGTCTGCCTGCCAAGCGGGCCAAGCAGATCTTCGCCCGCTTGCACCGGCCCGGGGTCCTTGATTTTTCCCAGCTGGGGATCAGCCGGGAGGTGACAACGCTGTTGGCCGAACACGCCGTCATGAGCAGTCTCGCCCCCGCCGCAGTGGAAAAATCGGCGGACACCACCGAGAAATTCGCCTTCCGGCTCGCGGACGGCGCAATGATCGAGAGCGTGCTCATCCCCGAAGACGGGCGCCATACCCTGTGCATTTCCTCCCAGGCGGGCTGCGCCATGGGTTGTGGTTTCTGCCTCACCGGCGGGCAGGGCTTTACCCGCAACCTGCGACCTGCCGAGATCGTGGGCCAGGTGCTGGCGGTGATGACCCACATGGTAGCCAACGGGATCAACCGCGCCACCCCGCGGGAGCTGCTCAACAACCTGGTCTTCATGGGCATGGGCGAGCCCCTGGCCAATTACGACAACCTGTTGGTCGCGCTCAAGATCCTCATGGATGACCACGGCCTCGGTTTTTCCCAGCGGCGGATCACCGTCTCCACCTGCGGCATCGTGCCGCGCATGGACGATCTGGGCAGGGACATCCGGGTCAATCTGGCCGTGTCGCTGCACAGCGCCGATGATGCGGTCCGCAGCAGCCTGATGCCGGTGAACAAAACCTACGGGCTGGAAGCGCTGCTCGCGGCCTGCCGCAGGTATCCGCTGGGGAAAAAGAAGGTGATTTTGTTTGAGTACATCATGCTCAAGGGGATCAACGATTCGCTGGCGGACGCTCGGTTGCTGGCGGAAAAGCTGCAAGGGATCCCCAGCCGGATCAACCTGTTGCCCTACAACGGCTCCGGCGATACCGAGTATGCCTGCCCGGACGAGGCGCAGACCCTTGCTTTTCAGAAGGTGCTGCGTGGGGCCGGGTTCAACACCTTTATCCGGCAGAGCCGGGGCGCGGATATCTCTGCGGCCTGCGGCCAGCTGGCAGGCAAGGGTTAAAGTAACTGTCCAGCAGCACCGCATCTGCGTTGTCATCAGCCTGCTCATGTGCACAAGCACACTTCGCAGGCTTCTTCCTAGCATCTGCGCCACTGCTGAACAGTTACGGTTTGGAGGGTTATCGTTATTTTCCGGCATAGAGCTGGATAGTTACGGGTTAAAAGAATTGTCGGAAGGTGCAGCGGCGGCAGAGGGTTTCGCTGAGGCGGCGCTGGGAAAAGCCGGTGCGGATGGCGGTGGCGCGGGGGGTGTTGATGATCTCGGCAAAGGGTTGTTCATGGATGTTGCCCAGGGGGATATCCGCCTCACCATCGAGACAGCAGGGCACCACGGTGCCGTCCACCAGGATGGCGACATGATCCCGCAGCCCCCGGCAGGTGCCCTTGTCTCCCAGATCGGGCGCCGGAGCATGGGGCCAGGTGAAGCGGCCGTTTTGGCTCAGGAATACTCTGGGAGCCAAGGTGAGGCCGTGGCCGGGGGTGAGTCTGGTGACAAGCGGCTCGGGCAGGGCGAAAAAATCCTCAAGCGCTTTCAGGATGGGGTCGTTGGCGCCTGGGCTGCCGTTTTCCGTGGCAACCAGATTCCAGAACCGCAGGCTGATCAGCAGCCCGGTGGTGGCCGCCTCCCGGAGAAAGGCGAAAATTCCGGCCAGATAGCCGGAGAGGGCGGGATTGGCTTCTTGGTCGCTGAAGCTGTGCAGGGAGATGTTGACCTGGCGCAGGGCAGGGCTGGCCAGCAAAAGTTCCTGGCGCTGGGGGAGCAGGGTGCCGTTGGTGGTCAGGTTGACCTTGAGGCGGTGTTCCCGGCAGAGGGCGAGGATTTGGTCAAGCTCCGGGTGCAGCAGGGGTTCGCCCAGCACATGCAGGGCAAGATGATCGGTGTACCCCTCGATCCGGCCAAGGATGGTGCGGAAATCCTCCGGGTGCATGAAGGATTTTGACCGGTCGCTCCGAAGGCAGAAGCTGCAGGAAAGATTGCAGCGGTTGGTGATCTCGATATATATTTTCTTGAATTTTTTCAATGATTGCGGGATCAATCAAATATTTCGATGTCGCCATGTTTGCATTCGGCACAGCGGAGCATGGGGTCGATTTTTTCAAAGGCAACCCGCCAGCTCTGTTCTTTGATGGTCTCAGCGAAGTCCTCTTCGCATTCGGAGCAGAGCCAACGGTCGCCCTGGGGGGTAACAAAGAGTTTCATTTTTTTCACCTGTAGGCGAGGGGTAATAGGAGCATCGCCATTTGCGGCTTTGCGGCGATGGTGTATTCTTGCTTGGGCAACATAGTTGAAATTGGGGAATGCGGCAAGAGGGCGCGTGGGATTTGGATGTCGCATTGCGATGACATAGTGGAATGATTGGTCTTTTGACGAAGGTGATGGTGCCTTTTCTATAGTTTTCTCTTTCTTCTTTTGCTTGCCCAAAAGAAGAAAGAGAAAATGGCACCCCGCCACTTGTCCCGCCGAAGGCGGGATACCCTGTGCTCCTCGATGCTGCCGGGGCTTTGCAAACTCGCTACGCTCAAACAGTGCAAATCCCCTTTTCGGCAGCCTCTCCGGTGCTCGGCTGCGTGACAATGGGATTTTAGGATCAAAAAACCTATTGGGATTGCATGATAATCAGTAAAAAAGGACAACTCAGAAATGGCGGCAAAGAAATTTTACGCAATCCTGGCCGGGCGAGTGCCTGGCATCTACGATAATTGGCCCCAGGCCCAGGCCCAGGTCATCGGCTTTCAGGGCGCCAGATTCAAGGGCTTTCCCTCCCGGGTTGAGGCCGAGGCCTGGCTGCAAAACCCCACCTCGGGTCAGGGCAGGCCGGGCAGCGGGAAAAGTACGATTCAATCCGGGTCTGCGGCAGTATCGGATACCTCCCCCAAGGAAGGCGTGGTCTGCATCTATACCGACGGCGGCGCCCGCTACAATCCGGGGCCGGGCGGCTACGGCATCGTCCAGGTCTATAACGGCCAGCGAAAGGAGCTGTGCGGCGGCTTCCGTCTGACCACCAATAACCGGATGGAGCTGATGGGCTGCATCGTGGCCCTGCGCGAACTGGAGCATCGGGACCGGCCGGTGGCGCTTTATTCCGATTCCAGCTATGTGGTGAACGGGATCAGCAAGGGGTGGGCCAAGGGTTGGCGGAAGCGGGGCTGGATCAAGGCGGACAGGCAGCCCGCGATTAATCCCGATCTCTGGGGCCAGCTGCTGGACCTCATCGAGGGGCTGGACATCACCTTCAACTGGGTCAAGGGCCACAACGGCAATCCCTTTAACGAGCGCTGCGATGAACTGGCCGTGGCCTCGGCCCGCCAGCCGGATCTGCCGGTGGATGCCGGGTACAAGGGCTGAATGGAAGGGGCTGGCGGGTGAGCGAAAACGAAAGCCGACTCATGGAGACCTGGCGCAGGCAGTTGGCCCAGGAGTACCGCCATCTCTGCTGGTTGTACCGGGTGCGGCTGCGGCTGCCGCTCTTTGAGATCTGCGAGGGTCAGAGCCGGGCCGGCACTTGGTCGCCGGGGCTGGACACCCTCAGCCTGGCCTCCTGGCTGATCCGGGAGCATTCCTGGGATGTGGTGCTGGAGGTGTTGAAGCACGAGATGAGCCACCAGTATGTCCAGCAGATCATGGGGCGGGGGGATGAGCTGCCGCACGGCCCGGCCTTTCAGGAGGCCTGCGACCGGTTGGGGGTGCATCCCGAATTTCGCGCCGCCCAGGGGGCAATCCCGCGGTTGCTCGGCGGGGAGGGCCAGGGGGCTGGGGCCATGTTGGCCAGGGTGGAGAAGCTTTTCACCCTGGCCCAGAGCGCCAACGAGCACGAGGCCGCCCTGGCCATGGCCAAGGCCAACGCCATCCTCCGCCGATACAACCTGGAACGCCTCGACCGCCAAGCGGCAACGGACTACGATTACCTGATCATCAACCCCGGCTCCAAGCGGATCGGTGCCCACCAGCGGATCATTGCCGCGATTCTCAAGGATTTCTTTTACGTCAACGTGGTCATCGCCCGGCAGTTTGAGGCGAAAAGCGGCGAAACCCTGCGGGTGATCGAGCTGACCGGGGCCAAGGAAAACCTGGCCGTGGCCGACCACGTCTATCATTTTCTCAGCCACCGGCTGGAGTATCTCTGGCAGGAGTACCGGAAAAGCAGGGGGGCAACGGGGCGGGAGAAGAATTCCTATCGGCTGGGGGTGCTGAACGGTTTTCGGGAAAAGCTCACCCTCCAAGACCAAGAGGCCATGCGTGCCACCGGCGACAACACCTCCTCCAGCTTGGTCTGCGCCTCCGATCCGGGGCTGATCCGCTACTACCGGGCCCGCTATCCCCGCCTCCGCACCGTGCAGCATGCCGGGCCTCGGGTTCATGCCGAGACCTATCAGGCCGGACAGCAGGAGGGGAAACAGCTGGTAATCCATAAGGGGGTCGGTGCTGAGGCACATGGCGGCTACACGGGACGGTTGCTGGCGGATGGGCGGGTTGGTTCATGAATTACTTTGATTCCTTACCAGCCTCCGTTATAATCGGAAAATCAGGGGCATTACAGGGGCTCTGCCTGCGGGATAACCTGGCGAAAAGCCGCCACATGGTAAGTGTTGCGAAATGATGGAACCGGATCATGATATGACGGTGCTGGTGGTTGATGATTCCCTGGTCATGCGTCGGATCATCACCAACCACCTGCGGGCGTTGGGGTATTCCAATATTCTTGAGGCGGACAATGGGGAAAAGGCGCTGCTGATTTTGGAGAAAGAACAGGTGGGCCTGATCCTTTCCGACTGGTGCATGCGGGTAATGCACGGCATTGAGGTGTTGCGCAGTGTTCGGAAAAATGAGGCCACCAAGAACATCCCCTTTATCATGGTAACGGCAGAGGCGCAGCCGCATCTGATTCTTGAGGCGATTCGGGCCCAGGTCAGTGATTATGTGGTCAAGCCCTTTACCCGGGAGAATTTGCGCGAGAGCATCGAGAAGGTTTTTACCCTGGGGCAGGTGGCTGGCTGAAGGGCGGACAATTTTTTATGAAGTCAGCATGCAGAGTCGTTTCCCGGAAAAACGTGCCTGCGGACAAACATCACTCATCAAGCTCGGGCAACGGCTCCCCCCAGTCGTCATCTTCCTGATTTTCTCGCTGGCAATAATCCTGTCCATCATCGTCTTGATCAGCCGAATCATCGAACAGCCCCATTTCGTCTGGAGGGGCAATGGCGGTAAGATCGGCTTCATGCCAGGCCTCAAGGGTAATTTCTTCTGTTGCCCCATTGTCATGTTGAAGTTCAACAAGCCCTTCCTCTTCGTCAACGGTGACCACGAAGAAGCGGACGCCATTTTCGTGGGCCTCGTACCAGTTGCCTTCAATGGGTTCAGTGTCGGTCGGCATGGGTTCGTCCGGGGAGAGTGAGGTGTTGTGTCACATGAGCAGACAATCCCCCCGCCAGCCGCAGTCTTCCTGGGTGCAATGCTCCATGGCTG
>JBAZCG010000064.1:0-20447 GCA_041671085.1 Desulfurivibrionaceae bacterium
GGGTGGTTGTCTGGAGAAGGGCTGGGGGGGGTGGGGGCGTGCTACTCAAGGCGAACATGATGCCAACGAGGAGAAAAGGGAGGGCATACAGGGGGATGCGTACAAAAATTGGAAAGGACTGGAGACGGGTGAACTGTTTTTGTGCGGCTATTTTGCCGGAGAGAAAGAAGGCGGTGAGTACGCCGATATCGAAAAGGGCTTTTGACGGATGGGCACCGGACGCGACACCCTGATCCGGGATGCTGGAAAGGGTTTTTTTTAGCGAGGAATCAAGCTCTTGTGGGGCAAATCCGACAGGGGCTGTCGGCTCATTTTCCTCAAGAAAGAAGTTTTCTTCTTCTTTTTCGTCGGAGAAAAATGCATCATCCTCTGCCTGGAAGGCAGACTCCCAGTCCTCACCCCAGTTTGTCTCTTCGTGTTCAGCGGAACTATCAGCGCTTGCGAACTGGTCAGCAGACTGGGGGCGGTCGTCGGCCATGTTGTTTTATATCAGAATATTTTGTTGAGTTTTTCGGAAAGTGTTTCGGCGGTAAATGGTTTAACGATGTACTGGCTGACCTTGGCCTTGACCGCCAGAATAATATTATCCTGCTGTGCTTCCGCCGTCACCATGATGAAGGGAGTATTGGCTAAGCTGGCATCAGCGCGGACCGCTTTCAGCAGATCCAGGCCGGTCATCTTGGGCATGTTCCAGTCTGAAACGATAAGGCCGATCTTTTCTGATTTCAGAACGTCAAGGGCGGTGGAGCCGTCGTCCGCTTCAATGATGTTTTTGAAACCAAGCTGGGTGAGAATGTTTTTGATTATGCGTCGCATAGTGGCAAAATCATCAACCACGAGAATTTTCATATTAGGATCAGCAGCCATGTTTCCTCCCTAACAACTTTATAGTACGAGTGGTCTGAGCATGTTCGCAGTGCGCGATAAACAACCACATCTTTTTTTACTGTAACTGTAACAATTGGTTTTGGAAATAAAAAAGTGGATCATGGAGAGTTGCCCCAGAGTTTCTGATTCTACTCCGTTTTTGCATAAAAAAAATGTTGCGTGTCTCCGGTGCGGATTAACTCAATTCGCCAGGGTCTTTTTCAGCTTGGCGCGGAGACGGAACATGGCTTTGCTGTGCATCTGGGAAATGCGCGACTCGGTATAGCCCAGCACCTCGCCGATTTCCTTCATCGTTAGTTCGTCTTGATAATAGAGGGAGACGGTTAGTTTTTCCTTGTCCGGTAGCTCTGCAATGGCGTTGGCGATGAGCTCCCTGATCTGGGATAGGTTGATGGCGGTGAAGGGATCACGGTCATCCATGGCAAAGGTCTCGGCCAGGGTGGGGTCGTTTGCCTCTGTTGCTTTCTGCCGGAGAAACTCAATATCCATGAAGGTGACGGATTTGGTTTCATCGAGCAGCTTGTAGAAATCATCAAGGGCAAGGCCCATGGTCTGGGCCACTTCCTCATCCGTGGCGGGTCTGCCCGTTTGTTTTTCGATATCGGCATAGGCCTTTTCCAGGTCGGTGGTTTTCCGCCGGACGGAGCGCGGCACCCAATCCAGCGCCCGAAGTTCGTCGAGCATCGCCCCCTTAACCCGGAATTCGGCATAGGTTTTGAACTGGACGTTTTTGGAGACATCAAATTTGTTGATGGCGTCAATGAGGCCGATGATCCCGCAACTGATGAGATCATCGAGCGACACCTGGGCGGGGAGGCGCGCCGCCAGGCGTGCTGCGATATACTTGATCAGCGGAGTATAGGTCAGAATAAGCTCGTTGCGTTTTTCGGCGCTGAGCGGTTCTGCCTGGCTGAAAAATGTATTCGTATAGTCCTTAAACTTGGGCGATGTCTGTTTGGTCATACCGGGTAGGCCCGTAGGGGCAAAGGAGATTGATTGCCTACAATATATAAAAGTATATTACAGATCAACGAGTCCTTGCCAGAAAAATTTTATGTTCCCATCGGCTTTCATCTCGGGCTCTTCCTCGAAAATATTTCCGGCCAGTTTGTTGAACATTTTGCTGGACGGGGCATCCGGGAAGATGTCAGATACCAGCCGCTGTTCGCGAACCGCAGTGGGCAGTTTACTATCATAGGGAATATACCCCAGATAATCCAGAGAAAGCGAGTCAAGAAAACGGTCGGCCACAATGCTCAACTTCCGGAAAACGGCAAGGGCCTCTTTTTCGGAACGGGCAAGGTTGACCAAGATGCGGAATCTTTTTACGTCATGCCTGGTGGAGAGAACCTTGACCAGCGCATAGGCGTCGGTCAGGGAGGTTGGTTCCGGGGTCAGGATGATGATGCGTTCCCTGGCGGCCAGATTAAAGTAGATCACATTATTGTTGATGCCGGCGGCGGTGTCGATCAGCATGATATCGATTTTTTGCGCCAAGGCGGACATCTCAGCCAGGAAGTACAACCGTTGTTGTTCTGTAAGGTCGGCCAGTTCCATGATGCCGGAACTGGCCGGCAGGATGAGCAACCCCTCCGGGCCTTGCACCAGAACCTCCTGAAGGGTTTTTTCGCCCATGAAAACGTGGTGGAGGTTGTAGCGCGGGGTCAGGCCCAGCAGGATATCGACATTGGCCAGATTCAGGTCCGCATCAAGGATCAGTACCTTTTTCCCGGCCTTTGCCAGGTTATAGCCGAGGTTGGTGACGATATTGGTTTTACCGACCCCGCCCTTGCCGCTGGTCACGCAGATAACCCGTGGCTGGGGCTCGGTGCTGTTGCGGGGCGCCGCCATTTTTTTCTTTTGGGGTTGTGAGTGGGTCATAATCCGTTCCAGTGTTTCTGCCTGATTCATAAGATCACCACGGAGTTTTTCATTGGGTCCACCTGTCTTGGGCTTCGGTGGCAAGCTCACCGGCGGCTGCCTGCCATCCCTGCCCGAACAGGGTTTGCAAGAACTCACGGGAGGCAAGGAGAAAATCCTCCGGAACCCTTTGCCCGGTGCATAGGCAGGAGATGGGCAGCGCCGTCCCGGCCAGCAACTGGCACAGGGTGGCGTATGCCCTGGTTTCATCGAGCTTGGAGAGAATCAGCCCCTTGACTCTTAGGGGCTCATAGGTCGTGAGAATCTGTTGCAGGTCTTCTTTTTTGCAGGTGGCGCTGAGGACGAGATACGGCTCTATCCCATTTTTTAGGGAAAACCATTCGTCAAGCTCCCGGATGTGGTTCGGATCATAAGGGCTTTTACCCGCAGTGTCGATGATGATCAGATCTTTGTCCTGGTGGCGAAGCAGAGCCATCTGCAGATCCTTTTTGCGCAGGGCAATTTCGCAGGGCAACCGCATAATTTTGGCATAGGTCCGTAGCTGGTCCGTGGCGCCGATCCGGTAACAGTCCATGGAGAGGAGCGCCACCTTCAAGCCTTCATGAATGCTGTACCAGGCGGCGATCTTTGCGGCGGTCGTTGTTTTGCCCACCCCGGTGGGGCCGATGAGCGCTACCACGGTGGGGGTCTTGCTGATGCCGATGCTAAGAGGGGTTATCTGTAACTGGTCGATGATCTTGTCCCGCCATTGGGCAACCTGTTTCGGGTCGGGCCGGGAGCTTTTTTGGGCGGCTTTGCCTGTGCCTTGCCCCGAGATGGCGCGGCCTTCAAGTTCTTCTTTGGCACAGTATTGACGCCGCAGGAAATTGGCAAAACGCAGCCGGAGGTCGTTGGATTCAAAATGGACCTTTGCGGCTTTGGCAGCCTTGTCGGCCTTTTCGGCTGGCAGGGTGCGGGCGGAAAGCGCGGTGGAAAGTCTGCTGTTAAAGCCGGGTTGAGGTGTGGTCGATTCCGGTGCTGCCTGGCGTGGAGTACCCTTTGGCTGGGCTTGGCGTACGGACTGATATCCGTATCCCACCGTTTTGGGCCGTCGGCCTTCTGTGCCGGGTGCTTCCGGGGGCGGCACGGTAATCTCCGGTTCCGGGTCATATTCCATGGCCGCCACGACCTCAATCCTCGGTCCGCCTCTGGATGAGCCGCTTTTTCCGGGAAGGTTTCGGGTCGAAAGAATAACCGCATCTTCCCCAAGTTCTTCCTTGACCATGGCCATGGCGCTGTAGGTGTCCGAGGCTTCAAAACGTTTGATTCGCATCGCTGCTCCTCACTCCTATTTCTTGGGGTTGAGTTCGATTGTCCCCAGGGATTGCAGTTGGGTCTGCGAGGTCAACTCGTTATGGGAAAGGACCATGACGTGGGGCATGAACCGTTCCATGAGCCGCCGGAAATGGCGGCGAATAATCGGGGAGCAGATGATAATGGGCTGATAGCCGTCGAGGGAAACCTTTTCCACCATGGTCTTTGCCGAGGCGAGAAGTCGTTGGGCCAGGTTCGGTTCAAGATTGAGAAACACCCCCTGGTCGGTTTTTTGCAGCGATTCGCGGATCAGATCCTCGACCTGGGTGGACAGGGTGAGAACCGTCAATGTTCCCTGGTCATCGGTGAAGGAGCTGATAATAGAACGGGCGAGCTTCTGGCGGACATATTCGGTCAGGATATCCGGATCCTTGCCCATGGGAGAGAAGTCGGCCAAGGTCTCGCAGATGGTCAGCAGGTCGCGCAGCGATACCCGCTCCCGTAGGAGATTTTGGAGAACCTTCTGGACCAAGCCCAGGGGCAGCAACCCGGGCACCAGTTCTTCCACCACCTTGGGTTGGGTTTTGGCCAGATTGTCCAAGAGTTTCTGGGTATCCTGGCGGCCCAGCAGCTCGTCGGCGTGGGTGCGCAGCACCTCGGTGAGATGGGTGGCGATGACCGTGGAGGGATCAACCACGGTGTAGCCCGCCACCTGGGCCTCGTCTTTCTTCTCCTGGTCTATCCAGAGGGCGGGCAGCTGGAAGGCGGGTTCCATGGTGGGAATCCCTTCGATCTTCCGTTTGGCCATGCCCGAGTCCATGGCCAGCAGGTGGCCCATCATGATCTCGCCCCTGGCGACCTCCACCCCTTTGAGGAGTAGGACATACTGGTCGGGTTTGAGCTGGAGATTGTCGCGCACATGCAAGGGCGGGATTATCATGCCCATGTCCATGGCAAACTGCCGACGAATGGCTCGGATCCGTTCCAGCAAATCGCCCTCCTGGGCCTCGTCAACCAAAGGGATGAGGCCGTAACCAACTTCAAGCTGCAACACATCAAGGGGAAGCAAGCTCTCCACCGTTTCCGGTGCGCCGGACAGCGGGGTGGCTGCCTTCTTTTCTTTTTCTGCCTCGACCTTCAGCTCTTCCTTGTCGGCAGCACTTTTATTGAAGGCCATCAGGGAGATGGCGCCCATGGCCATGCCCAACACGATAAAGGGGAGATGCGGCAACCCCGGCACCAGGCCGAAGAGGATGATGATTCCGGAAGAAACCGCCAGAGCCTGGGGTTGGTGCCCGAACTGTTTCATGAACTCCTTGCCCATGCTCACATCGGAGGCGGCCCGGCTGACAATAATACCTGCGGAGGTGGAGATGACCAGGGCCGGGATCTGGGAGACCAGCCCGTCGCCGATGGTGAGCAGAGTGTAGGTCTCAGCCGCCTGGGCAGCCCGCATGTTCTGCATCAGGGCGCCGATGAAGAACCCCCCGATGATATTGATGACCATGATCACGAGACTGGCCACGGCCTCGCCGCGCACGAACTTGCTGGCACCGTCCATGGCTCCGTAAAATTCCGATTGGCGGCTGACTTCCGAACGGCGGCGTTTCGCTTCCCCTTCGTTGATCAGGCCGGCATTGAGATCTGCGTCAATGGCCATCTGTTTGCCGGGCATGGCGTCTAGGGTGAAGCGGGCCGCCACCTCGGCAATACGGCCGGAGCCCTTGGTGATAACAATGAAATTGATCAGGACCATGATCAGGAAGATGATCATGCCCACGGCAAAATTACCGCCCACCACAAAATTGCCAAAGGCCTGGATGACATCGCCCACCGCGCCTGGGCCTTCATGGCCGTGCAGCAGGATGATCCTGGTTGAGGCGATGTTCAGCGCCAGGCGAAATAAGGTGGTGAGCAACAGTAGGGACGGAAAGGAGGAAAAATCCAAGGGATTGGTATTGTACATGCTCATCAGCAGGATGACCAGCCCGATGGTGATATTCAAGGAGAGCAGCAGGTCGAGAATAATGGTGGGCAGCGGGATGATCATGACCATGAGGATGGCCACGACCCCGAGCGCCACGAAGAGGCCCGACATCTCGAAATTGACTGCTTTTAGCCCTGTTGCAGCACCGGTGCTATCTGCCATGGGTAAGCGGCTCCGCAATTGGAAGAGTGAGAAGGGCAGATTTAGGTTGTACCTGTAACATTGCCGTATTCATTGCCATCAGGCCCTTTTTCGTTTGACGCTGTACACATAGGCCAGAACCTCGGCCACGGTTTGGAACAGGTTTTCCGGGATGGCATCGCCCAGGCCCACGCTTTTGTACAGGGCCTGGGCGAGGGGCTTGTCCTCGACCAGGGGGATGCCATGTTCTTCGGCTATTTCCCGGATTTTTTGGGCGATAACCCCGGCGCCTTTTGCCAGCACCGTAGGCGCGGCCATGGCAAGCGCATCGTAGCGAAGGGCGATGGCCAGGCGGGTGGGGTTGGTGATCACCACATCGGCCTTGGGCACCTCGGACATCATCCGTTGCCGGGCCATCTGCATCTGGATGGCCCGGATGCGCCCCTTGACGTGGGGGTCGCCCTCGGTCTGTTTGGCTTCGTCCTTGATCTCCTGCTTGGTCATTTTCATTTTTTCCATGAACTGCCAGCGCTGGAAAGCATAGTCCATTGCGGCGAGGATTGCGATGATCAGCGCCGATTTTAGGAAAATCCAGAAGGCGACCCTGCTCATGAAGGCAAGAATGGGCATGGGTTCTTGATCCATGAGCGGCAAGATGCCGGGCAGCGCCTTCATCACCTCCGTGTAAGAAACGTAACCGATGATGAGCAGTTTGCCCACGGACTTGAACACATTGGCCAGGGCCTGCTTGGAAAAGAGGCGGGCAAAACCCTGGAATGGGTTGATCTTGTCGAATTTCGGCGCCAGTTTTTCCGTGGTGAACAGGATGCCCACCTGGGCATAATTGGCGACCAGGGCCGTGATAAAGATGACTCCCATGACCGGAGCGACGAGAATCCCGGTCTGGAGCATGCTTTCCCTGGTAAGTACGGTCATATTGTTCGGGGTTATCGAAATGCTGTGCAGGTTGCCCAGGTAATATCTGAGCAGGAGGAAAAATTGCCCCAGCATGAAATCGCTTGAATAATACAGGGTGAGCAAGCCGGCGAGCAGGACTGCCGCGGAAGGCACTTCCATGCTCTTGGCCACATCCCCCTTTTTTCTCGCATCTTGGATGCGGCGGGAGGTGGGGGCCTCGCTTTTTTCCTGTCCGGAGGATTCGTCCGCCATTTTTCAGCCCCCCATGCCCATGGCCAGCCTGGGCATGAGCCGGGCCAGCATTTCGAAATTTGTGATCATCAACGGCATCAGATACGCCAGGGACAACCCGGCAAAAATCAGGCCAACCCCAATGGTGATCGGCAGGCCGACAATCATGATCGGGATTTGGGGAACGGTTTTGGCGACGATACCCATGGCCACATGGGTAAAAAACAGGGCGGCTCCGGCAGGGGCCATGATCTTGACGGCCAGGACGAACATGTGGGAAGCCCCTTGCATGAGTCCTTCGAAGGTGGCCTTGGTAATGGTGGCGGTGCCGGGCTTAAGCCACTCAAAGCTTTCCACCAGGGTGGAAAAAAACATGTGGTGGCCGTTGATGCTTAGAAAAATCAGGATGGCGGTGAGGTTCCAGAGCATGCCCACCGGCGAGACCTGAGTGCCGAACTGGGGGTCCATGACGCCGGCTATCCCCATGCCCATTTGGATGCCGACCATCTGTCCGGCAATTTCCGTGGTGGCAAAGACACAGCGGGCAAAAACGGCCAGGGTTGCGCCCAGCAGGACCTCGGTGAGGACAAGTATGACAAAGCCAAGGGGGGGGCCACTTATCAGGCGTGGGTTTACGTGAACTACCGGCAGCAGGACCAGGGCGGTCATCAGGGCCAGGATGATTTTGACTTGAGCCGGCACGCTTGTTGAGCCGAGGACGGGCATGAAAAATAAAAGCGGCGCCACCCGAGTCAGGATAATGACCATGGACAGGAGTTGGGTCAGGGTCCAGTTGAGTAGTGCGGCTTCGGGCATAGGTGCAGGCTCTTAAGTCAACGGATGATATTCGGGAGGTTCACGATCAGCTCATGGGTGTAATCCATCAGCTTGTTGATCATCCAGGAGGAAAGAAACAGCAGGGTTGCAAAGACGGCCACGATCTTGGGGACAAAGGTCAGGGTCATTTCCTGGATCTGGGTGACCGCCTGAAAAAGAGAGATCAGCAGGCCGACCACCATGGCCACCAGCAACACCGGAGCGGAAAGCAGCAGGGTTAGGGTAACGGCGTTTTGGGTCAGGGAGATGGCTTCGGAGGGGGTCATAAATTACACCACAAAACTTTTAACCAGGGAGCCCACAATCAGGTACCAGCCATCCACCAGCACAAAAAGCAGGAGCTTGAAGGGCAGGGAGACCATGACCGGGGGCAGCATCATCATTCCCATGGAGAGCAGGATGCTGGCCACTACCATATCAATGATCAGAAAGGGCAAAAAGAGGACGAAGCCGATGGTAAAAGCGGTTTTGAGCTCACTGATCATGAAGGACGGAATGAGTACGGCGGTGGAGACCTCTTCCTTGTTTTTCGGCTTGGGGGTCTTGGCCAGAGAAAGGAAGAGCTCGAGGTCTTTTTCCCTGGTTTGTTTGAACATGAAAGCGCGCACCGGCTTTGTCGCAGCCTCAAGGGCCTGCTCCGCATTGATCTGCTCGGCCATGTAGGGTTTGATGGCGGTGGTGTTGACCTCGGTGAAAACCGGAGTCATGATGAACATGGTCAGGAAGAGAGCCAGGCCGATCAGAACCTGGGTCGGCGGCACCTGCTGGGTGCCGAGGGCTTGGCGCAGAAAAGAAAAGGCGATCACCAGCCGGGTAAAGGAGGTCATCATCAGCAGAATGGCCGGAGCCATGGAGAGCACCGTGAACAGCAGGAGAATCTCGATGAGGGCGGAAACCTGCTTGGGGTTCTGGGCCTCGCCCACGCCGATCTGTAGGGTGGGCAGGGTCACGGCGTTGCTGGTGGCGGGGCAAGCGAGGATGAGTCCTGCGAGTAGACCGAGGAGTATGGGCCAGGATGGCGCTTTATTCCGCATTGGCAGACCCTTTCTTTTTTTGCTTCAGGTCGGAGATTCCCTGGGCAGCCTTGTTGAGCATGGAGGCAAAAGAGGCCGGCAGGGGTGGCAATGTTTTCCGGGAATGCGCAGCCTCCGTGAGGCGGTCATTGGGGGCAAGGGTGGCAAGCAAAGAAATCTGCTGCTCGGAGAGCCCGACCACCAGATAGGTGCCTGCTACCTCCAGAACGCTCACCTGTTTTTTGGGGGCCAGCATCTGGCTGTCGAGAACGGTGATAAGGGTTTCCTGTCTGGCGCCGCCCCGGACCAGGCCCATTTTCCTGATCCAGAACAGCAGGAGGAGCATAAGGCTCACTACAATAACAAGCGAGCCGAGAGTTTTGAAGATGGCCGTGGTCAGGGAAAGAGTTTCCTGGTTGCCTGTGAGGCCGACAGGGGACGCAGGGAGGGCGCCGTCTTCACCGGTTCCGTCACCACCGAGGTGTTCGGCGGCCAGGAGCATGAGCGGAAAAAAGAGATGATACAGCAGGCTTGTCCCCAAAGCGGTCAGTGCTTTTCTCCGGGATGGTCCTGATGTGGATGATGGTTGCCAGATCTTCATAATGGTTCTGTCCACAGTCTTGCCGGCAGGAGTCGGCAAGAGGTTTCCCTCGCTTAGCCGATGTTCTTGATCCGGTCCGCCTGGCTGATGATCTCGGTGATCCGAACACCAAACCGCTCGTTGACCACGATCACTTCTCCCTTGCCCAGCAGCTTGTCGTTGACAAAGATTTCCACCGGTTCGCCGGCTGCTTTGTCGAGCTCGACCACCGACCCTTGCGTCAGTTGCAGCATCTTGTTGATGATCATGCTGGTTCGCCCCAATTCTACGGTGACGTCCAGGGGGATATCCAGCAGAAAGTCAAGATTCTGGTTGCCGGCCGAGGCGGTGGTTGTGGTATTTCCCAATTCGGCAAAGGCCGGGGCTTGAGCCCCTCCGGAACCTTCATGTTCGCTCAAAGCGGCAGCCCAATCATCACCGGCTCCCTCTGCCTTCGTATCGGCGGCGTCAAACGGGTCGTCAGCCATGGTGTTGCTCCTTTTTCGGGTGATCTTTTCTTGTACAGGCGCTGTGCGGCATTCATAGAGAAACGCGGGTGTTGCTTATTCTCTGTTCGGGTCAAGAACCTTTTTCTTGATGAGCAGCGCATTGTTGCCGCGATGCACGCCAGGGGTTCCCATGTACTTTCTTTCTCCGGCGACAAAGGCCGGCAGGAGGTCGTCGGTGCGGCGTTCCAGCTGGATGATGTCGCCGACCACCAGTTCCATGACATCGCCTGCGGAAATGGTGGCGCGGCCCAGTTGCACAACAAAGTCCACCGGGATGTTCTTGATGTTTTCGGAGAGGACGCGTTTGATGCTGATATCCTCGTCACTCTGCTCTCGTTGGAAGGTGGTCAGCAGCTTGCTCTTGACCGATTCCAGATTGCTCATGGGAATGCAGACCGTGATGCTGCCCACGGCCCGGTCCATGTCTACATCGTAGCGGCTGATGATCACTACGTCTTCTGGCTGGCAAATCTTGGCGAACTGGGGATTGATCTCGCTTCGGATGTACTGGACCTTGAGGGGCTGCAAGGAATACCAGGCCTTTTCCAAATCGCTGAGCAGGAGATTCACCACCCGCCGGATGAGCCGCTGTTCGATGGCCGTGAAATCGCGGCCCTCAATACGGATATTTCTGGTGCCGGTCCCACCCAGGAAGTTTTCCACCAGGGTAAAGACCAATTTGGGCTCGAGGACGATGAGAGCGTTGCCCCGAAAGGGCGCCATCCGGAAGATTTGCAGGCTACTCGGCACAGGCAGGGTGCGAACAAAGGCTCCAAAACGCTCAAGCTCAAGAGGGGCCGAGGTCAGGTCGATGATCCGGCGCAGGGTGGTGGAAAGCGAGGTGCGAACCGCCCGCATGAAGGCGTCGGAGATTGCCTCCATAGCCGGCATCTTGACCTGGACAATCCTTTCCTGCCGGGTAAAGTCATAGGTCTGGTAGCCCAGGGCGTCAGCGTCTATGGGTTCTTCCGGCTCTTCAATCTCGCCGCCGGAAATACCCTTGAGTAGCGCGTCAACCTCGTCCTGGCTGAGAATCTGTTCCATGGCGTTTTACTGGGTGTCGTGTGCTGTTTTTGCGTTAGTGTGAAGGAGCCCTGCGGCTACTGCACGACAAATTCCGTAAAATAAATATTTTTGATATGGTCGGGTCGCATGATCTCGTTGAAACGCTCCAGTAACTCATCGCGTACCCGAATTTTGCCCTCTGGGGTCATAATTTCTTCAAAACCAAGACTTGTCAGCATCATAATCACCATGTCGCGCAGTTTGGGCGACACCTTGGTGGCCTTGTCCACGGCCTCCTTGCTTTCAAGCTCGAGCTCGATCTTGACCTTGAGGTAGCGCTTGCCTTTCGGATCGGCCAGATTGACGACAAAGGGTTCCATGACCAGCATTTCCCCGATCACCGGTGCAGCTTCTTTTTTTGCCTCCTGGCTGGCAACCTCTTCAACCGCTGGTTTGTGGGCAAGAAATTTGGTGTAGGCGAAAAAACCTCCGCCGCCGAGGACGAGGATGCCTACGCCAAGGATGATGAAAAAACCCATCTTGGATTTTTTGTTGGGGGCCTGCTCTGTTGCTGGTGGGTCTTTTTCCGCAGCCATGGTTGTGTCTCCTCGAGGAAAAAAGAAGGTCGGAAAAGTCCCGAGCCCTCTCTTGGATTTGATTGTAAAGCAAGCATTGTGCCGCGAGGCTTTTACTGTGTATAACAGTATATGTAAATTATCGGTAATTCAATGTATTTCTGGAAAATAGCCAGGTGGGGCGGTCTTTTTTTGGACAGCGATGTCGAGAATCTTTCGTCATAATTTTGACATCAACCGGGCTCAGCGTCAAAAAAGCATTGGAGATTAGCAGAAATGCATGATGGATACGGAGTAATGCGGCGTGGCCAGCAAAAGATCCGGTTTTTTTGCCAAATGGGTGCGATAGCCATGGAGGCTGGCAGGAGGGGGCATGGAACTCAGTGCGTGTGAAGTTGGTCTGGCATCCTGCCGCCAGTATGACCGCCGGTTGCTGAAAGAGCAGGTGGAGGCGCTGTGCAACGCCTTGGGCCTTAGGGTTTCTGCGGGGAGCAGGGTGCTGCTCAAGCCAAATTTGGTTACTGCGGTGCGGCACAAGGGTCTGGCCTGCACTCACCCCGAGGTTGTCGCTGCAGTGGCGGAGTGGTTTCTCGACCAAGGGGCCAAGGTGCGGGTTGGTGATTCTCCTGCTTTCGGCACGGCACTGGGCGTCATGGCGACCTGTGGGATCAGCGAAGCTCTTAAGGGGTTGCCGGTGACCATGATCAATTTTGAAGCGGTACAACCGGTTCGCCTCGCCTCCGGGCTGTCCCTCGGGGTGGCGCGGGAGGTTGGCGAGTGCGATCTGCTGGTCAACCTCCCGAAGATCAAGGCCCATGGTCAGCTGTATCTGAGCTTGGCCGTGAAGAACTATTTCGGGGCGGTGGTCGGGTTTCGCAAGCCCTGGCTCCATGCCCGGTATGGCGATATCGATAACCGGTTTGAGGCCATGCTGGTCGATCTTCTCGCCGTGCTGCCTGCTGGGATTACCCTGGCTGACGGGGTGGTGGCCATGCATTGCGACGGTCCTGTGGGCGGTAAGCCTTTTCCCCTGCATCTGCTGGCTGGCGGTCTCAATCCCGTGGCTCTGGACACGGCCTTGATGGCCGTGCTTGGTCTTCCCCAGGAGGCAAGCCCTGTCTGGCGGGAATGCCGGCGGCGGAATCTTGCCGGGAGCATACTTCTGGAGTTGTCTTTCCCGCTTGCCAGGCCGGAAGAGATCGCGGTCCAGGGGTTTCAACCCCCTGTCAGCCTGAGACCGGTGAGTTTTCATCCCTGGCGGCTTTTGTTGGGCGCCATGAAAAGGATTATGGCCAGGTAAGATGCGGAGAGTCGGACCCTGAAGTGTGGGAAAGTCTTCTTTACTTTCCGGCCTGAAAATTTTATCGTGGCCGGCACGGTTGATATTCATAAACCCTTTACGGGGCAGTCATAGAGAGAGGAGTAAAGGTTATGTACAATTTACGGGGAAAAGTGGGCTTGGTAACCGGCAGTTCGCGCGGGATCGGCAAGGCAATCGCCCTGCGGCTTGCGGAAAACGGGGTTGATCTGATCGTGAACTACGTGCGCCACCGGCAGGATGCGGAGGCCACCGCCCGTCTTATCGAGGAAAAAGGGGCGCGCTGCCTGGTGGTCAAGGCCAACGTGGCCAACGACGAGGATTTGCAGTCCATGTTTGCCCTGATCAAAAGCGAGTTCGGTCATCTTGATTTTCTCATCAGCAATGCCGCCTCCGGGGTCTTGAAACCGGCGCTGGAACTGAGCAGCCGTCACTGGAACTGGGCCATGGAGATCAATGCCCGGGCCCTGCTTTCCCTCACCCAGCAGGCCGTGCCGCTCATGAGCAAGGGGGCCAGGATCATGGCGGTTTCCAGCATGGGGGCGGTGCGGGCCGTGGAAAATTACACGGCCGTGGGCGCCTCCAAGGCAGCGCTTGAGTCGTTGGTCCGCCATCTGGCCGTGGAGCTGGGGCCCATGGGGATCAACGTCAACACCATCAGCGCCGGAGCCGTGGATACCGAGGCCTTGAAAAAATTTCCCAACCGGGAACAGATTCTCGATGGCGCCCTGCAACGCACCCCCCTGGGGCGGCTTACCACCCCCGAGGATGTGGCAAATGTCGCCCTGTTTTTATGCAGTGAGCTGGCCGCCATGATCCAGGGGCAGACCATCGTCGTGGACGGTGGTTATTCCATCAGGGCCTGATTCTTCCATGGAGGCATTTCGGACACAGGAGCACCTGATCTTGGCTTCGGGTTCGCCCCGGCGGTGTGATTTTCTCGCTGAGTTGGGCCTTGCCTTTGAGGTGCGGGTGACGGACATTGACGAGACCCCGCACGCCGGTGAGCAGCCCGCTGACTTTGTCGCCCGCCTGGCCCAGGAAAAGGCCCAGGCTGTGGACCAACCTGATGCCTGGGTGTTGGCCGCCGATACCGCAGTGGTCGTGGACGGGGAGATTCTCGGTAAACCAGGCGATGAGGCCGAGGCCTGTGCCATGCTCATGCGGCTCTCCGGCCGTTGGCATGAGGTGTGGACCGGATTTTCTCTTTGGCGGCAGACAACAGGCGAGCTGTGCACGAAAACCGTCTGCACCCGAGTCCGTTTCCTGAAGCTTACCCCGGAGTTGTGTCGGGCCTACGTCCGCACAGGAGAGCCCCTGGACAAGGCGGGGGCATACGGGATTCAGGGCAAGGGTTGTTTTCTTGTTCCGGAAATCACCGGCTCCTATACCAATGTGGTGGGCTTGCCCATGGCCGAGGTGCTGGAGGCGCTCTTGCACCACAAGGTAATTGCGCTGATGGATGGTTTGTGAGAAGATCATCACAGCCATGGACACCTCAGAGCCCAATATCTTCGTTGCCCGCCAGCCTATCTTCAAGAGGAACAAGGAGGTGTTCGCCTATGAGCTCCTCTTTCGTTCCGGCCTGAGCAATTACTTCGACCCCCTACAGGACGGGGAAGAGGCCACCTCCAAGGTCATCACCAACAGCTTTCTCCTCATCGGCATTGCCTCCATCACCGAAGGAAAAAAGGCCTTCATCAATTTCAGCGAAGAGATGCTGCTCAAGGGCTATCCCTCCCTTTTTCCCAAAGAGATCGCCGTGGTTGAGGTGCTGGAGACGGTGGGCACCACGCCCGAGGTCGTAGAGGCCTGCGAGAAGCTGGTCGGGGCAGGGTATGTCCTGGCCCTGGATGATTTTCTCTACGAAGACCGGTTTTTGCCGCTCATCAAGCTGGCCAGGATCATCAAATTCGACATCCGTCAGATGAGTCTTGCCGAGCTTGAGCGACAGGCCAAGATTGTCAGCCGCCATAACGTGAAGCTGCTGGCGGAGAAAATCGAAACCAATGAAGAGTTTGAGGCCACCAAAAAGCTGGGCTTTGATCTGTTCCAGGGGTATTTTTTCAGCCGTCCCCAGATCATGGAGGGGCGGGATATTCCCGGTTCCAAGCTCCATTACCTGCAGGTGCTGAAGGTAATTCAGGATGAGGATTACGATTTCGCCGAGCTTGCCAAGTATGTCAGCCGGGATGTTTCCCTGGCCTACAAGTTACTTAAGTATGCGAATTCCGCCTATTTTGCCAGGCGGCAGAAATTGGACAGCATCGAGATGGCCGTGGCCATGTTGGGGCAGCTTACCCTACGAAAATGGCTGTCGTTGATGATGCTTTCCTATCTCGCCGATGACAAACCCTCCGAACTGTTAAACTTGGCCGCCTTTCGGGGGAGTTTCTGCGAACTGATCGCCGACCAGCTTTTGGATCGGCGCAAGGAGGTGGGGATGTTTCACACGGTGGGGATGTTCTCGCTATTGCCAGCCATGCTTGACAAAACCATGGCGGATATTCTGCCGGAGCTGGCCCTGCCCGAGGATATCCAGGCGGCGCTGCTCTTCGAGGTCGCAACTCCCCTTTCCCGCACCCTCAGGCTGGTCATGGCCTACGAACGTGGCGACTGGGAAAATACAGCCAGCCTGGCGAAAAAACTCAAAGTCAACCTTGACTCCCTGCCTTTGCTCTACGAGCAGGCCATTGAAATCGCCCAGGTCCAGCTTATTGATTGATGGCGTTCATCTTTGAGAAATCGCCGATTTGCAAAAAGAGTTGGGCGATGGCGGTCAGCAGGTTCAAGCGGTTTGCGCGGATCTTCTCGTCCTCCGCCATAACCATGACTTCCTCAAAAAAGGTATCAACTGGCTCCTTCATTTTAAGGATCACGGCCAGGGCCTTATCGTAATCGCTGGCCTCAAGCAGGGGTGCAGTCTCCTGACGAACAGCCAGGTATGCCGCGTGGAGTTTTTGCTCGGCAGATTCGGTGAGCAGCTCCGCTTGCACCGAGGTCTCGCTGTTATCCTTGATGATATTGATCACCCGCTTGAAGGCCCCGGCCAGAACGGTAAAGGCTTCCTGGCCGCTGATGGCCATCAGGGCGTTGATCCTCCGCTTGCAGTCCAGCGGATCGTCGAAGGAGACCGAGGTGACCGCTTCCACCGCTTCGGCAGGGATTCCCTGGCCGGTAAGATCATTGCTGAAACGGCCCTTGACGAACTCGAGCACGTTGCGGCTGGCCTCGGCCTGGGGAACGGTCAGCTTGTCGCCATAGAGAGAGAGCGCCTCGTCCACGAACTCGGTCAGAGAGAGGCTAAAGCCCATGGTGTTGATGATATGCAGCAGTCCCAGTGAGAGTCGGCGCAGACCAAAGGGGTCTGCGGTGCCGGTGGGGATCTGGCCGATGCCGAAGCAACCGGAGATGGAGTCAAGCCTGTCGGCCATGCCCACCAGTGCCCCAGGGATTGAGGTGGGCAGCGTGTCTCCGGCTCTGACCGGCAGGTAATGCTCCCGGATGGCCGTGGCCACCTCCGGCGCTTCGCCGCTGAGCAGGGCGTAATCCTGGCCGATCGATCCTTGGAGAGAGGGAAACTCCCCGACCATGTCGGTGAGCAGGTCTGTCTTGGCAAGGTGGGCGGCCCGTTCGGCATGGGCCAGGTGTTCCGGCGCAAGCTTTTTGGCCAGCAGCCCGGCCAGGGTGGTGACGCGTCGGGTTTTGTCAAGCATGGTTCCCAATTTATGTTGGAAGATAACCCCAGAAAGGTCTTCAACTCGATCTTCCAGCGAGCGGTGCTGGTCTTCCTTGAAGAAGAAAAAGGCATCCTCCAGCCGCGCCCGGATTACCCGCTGGTGGCCATCGGCGGCAAGCTTTGCATCCTTGGTGCCCGTGTTGTTCACCGCGATGAAATGGGGCATGAGCTTGCCTGCGCTGTCAACCACGGCAAAGTATTTCTGGTGCTCCCGCATGGAGGTGATCAACACCTCGCGGGGCAGGGCGAGAAAACGTTGCTCAAAGGTGCCGCAGAGGGCAAAAGGTTTTTCCACCAGGTTGCAGACCGTGTCCACCAGTTCGTCATCCGGGAGGATCGCCCCGCCCGCCTGCTGGGCCGCCTTGGTGATCTCGGCAAGCACTGCGGCGCGGCGTTCCGTGGGCTCCACCATGACCTGGGCCGCGCGCAGGGTTTCAACATAGTCGCTAAAACAGGAGGCAGGGAAAGAACCCTTGGCCATGAAACGGTGACCGCTGGTGGTGCCGGAACTGGTGATGGTGTCCAGGGTGAAGGAAACAGTCTTGCCGCCATAGACGGCGAGCAGCCACTGAATCGGGCGGGCAAAGCTGGTACGGCCTGCGCCCCAGCGCATGGATTTCGGGAAATTGAGGCTGGTAACCACCTCCGGCAGCAGCTCGGCAAGGAGTTCCTCGGTTGGGCGACCAATCTGTTCGACGCGCACCATGAGGTACTCGCCCTTTGGCGTTGCCATGATTTGCAGGGTCTCGACCTCGACCCCGTTTTTTTTGGCAAAGCCGATGGCGGCTTGGGTGGGCTGGCCATTCTGGTCAAAGGCCGCCTTTTTGGGGGGGCCGAGAATTTCTTCTTCCCGATCCGGCTGGCGCTCGGCCAGGCCGTTGATCGACACGGCAAGGCGCCGTGGGGTGGCTGCGGTGCGCAGGCTGGAGTAGGGCAAGGCCAAGGCGGTGAGACGGTCGCCGAGAATTTTTTCTAACTGGGCAAGGGCCGGCATGATATAGCCGGCCGGGATTTCTTCGGTGCCGATTTCAAAGAGGAGTTCGTGTTGCATGGTGTGGTTTCTCGCGATATTTTTTAATGGTGAGCTCTTGGCAAAGGTGTTCAGGACACGGCCATAGTAGTGTTGCCATCCTGCCATTCCAGAGAGGCAAAGGTGTTGTAGCCTTGCGAAAGGTTTTCCACTAGGACGGAAAACCAGGCAATGGCCGGATGATTTTCCAGCTTGCGGCCAAGGGCCGTGGTAATGCTTTCCACGGAAAGAGTGTATTCCGTGCAGGTCTCCGTCGAGGGCCAGCAGAGATCGTGGGAAGTCACCTCTTCCACCAGCTGGATGATATCCTCGATCCAGATGAAATTTTTGAATCGTAGGTGGATGGTGGCCCTGCCCCAGTGACCGAGGGAGCGGGGCAATCCCTAGCCAACCTGGGAGGGAAGCGGCGGGGAGATGGGTACCTGGATTTCCAGGATGAGGTCATCGGTTTTGTCCAGGGAGCCATGCATGGTGCAACGGTATTCATTCATGCCCACCGAGTGCGCCTGCTCAGAAGATTTTTTAAGAAAATAGGGGAAAGTGATTTCCATGTGGGCTGCTTCCGCCTGAAGTCGGATTTTCATCTCTTCGAGGATGTGATGAAAACTTTCCAGGTTTATCTCGCCGTGGAAGCGGTTAAGGATTTCCACGAACCGGCTCATGTGGGTTCCCTTAAATTGGTGAGGCAGATTGACGTACATGTTGACTGTGGCCACGGTCTTCTGGGTCTTCCTGGCCTTGTCCTTGACCGTGATCGGGTAGGAGATGTTCTTTACACCTACCTTTTTAATGTTGATCTGGCGGTAATCACGCTGACCTTGGATATCTTTCATGTCGCTCATTGGGCAGGGGGTCCGGCGGGGCGTTGCGGTGCTGATTTAGAAAAAAAGAGCTGTGCCCGGAAAAGCTAGTGCGCGATGGTGGCGCAGAGCTGAGGGCTTCCGGGCCGGGCCGCCTGTTTGTATTTTCTCGGCGGCCTCGGCTCTCAGGCAAGATGTTTTTTTACTGCGGCCTTAAGTTCGTCCAGGTTGGATGATTTGACGATGTACTCATCGGAGGCCCAGGTAGCCAGATCCTGCTTGAACTCCTGGTAAGCGGAGCTCAGGATCACCGGCAGGGAGGGATTCATTTCCTTGATCTGGCGCAGGACGTCGATTCCGTTGATGCCGGGCATATTGATGTCGAGGATGACAAGATCCGGCACAATGATTTTCAGTTGGGTCAGACCTTCTTCCCCGGAGAGCGCCGAGTGGACCTCATAGCCCTCTTCTTCCAGCTCTTCACGATAGAGGAGATGGATGCTGTCTTCGTCGTCAACAAGCAGTATTTTTTTCATTGATCCTCCCCCTGTTGTCTTGTCAAGGGCTGTGAGGGTTGCGGTCAAAGGCCTTCAGTTAACCCGTTGTTATAAAAAAATAACTTGGGCATCTCGTATGGGCAACACGGCGTCTAAATAGCCGCTTCTTTTAAGAAATGGGCCGCTTCTTCTGGTGGGATTGGGTTTATGTAAAAACCAGATCCCCATTCAAAGCCCGCAATCATTGTCAGTTTGGGCATGATCTCAAAATGCCAGTGGTAATGATCAAGGGGCTGTGAGCGTAACGGCGCGCCATGCAATACAAAATTGTAAGGGACATTAGGAATGCAAACGTTCAGGCGGCGCAGGCACTCGGAAAAAATCGTGGTGAGTGCCTTGAAGTGGTCGTCATCCATGGCGAGATATGAAGAGGCATGGCGTTTGGGCAGAACCCACATCTCAAAAGGCGAACGCGGCGCATAGGGGACAATGGCGATGAACAGGTCATTTTCGGCCACCACCCGCTGGTTCTGGTTTATTTCCTGTCGGATAATGTCGCAGAAAATGCAGCGTTCCTTGTATTTATAGTAGGAAAGACTCCCTTCAATCTCGGAGCTGATCATGCGCGGTACAATGGGCAGGGCAATGAGCTGGGAGTGGGAGTGTTCCAGCGAGGCCCCGGCTGCGGCACCAAAATTTTTAAAAACCATGACGTAACGGAAGCGTGGATCCTGGGCCAGGTCCAGCAGGCGATCCCGGTAGGCCAGGAAAACCTTGACCATGCGTTCCGGCGGCAGGCTGGTAAAGGATTCGTTGTGGTCCGGAGTTTCGATGATGACCTCATGGGCGCCGATTCCGTTCATCCGGTCATAGAGCCCATCGCCTTCCTTACTGAGATTTCCCTCAATGACGAGGGCTGGGTACTTATTGGGCACAACCCGCAGGTCCCAGCCCGGTCTGTTGGCCTGATGGCCATCGGCGCTGCTGTAGCTGAGAACTTCCGGAGGCGTTGTATTCTCATTGCCTGGGCATAAGGGGCAGAATCCCCCCCTGCCTTCACTTTTTTCAACAATGAAATCAGTGGGGCGCTTTCCACGTTCGGTGGAGATGATGATCCAGCGGCCAATGATCGGGTCTTTGCGGAGTTCAGGCATGGCGTTTTCTTATAGGCCTTTTTGTTCCCTTTCCTGGTTTTCCTGGAGGGT
>JBAZCG010000065.1:0-19694 GCA_041671085.1 Desulfurivibrionaceae bacterium
ACGAAGACGCAATCGAGGAGGTCGTGGCTGAAGAGCCGGATGACACCGAGATCCTTGACGAGGAGGTGGAAATCCTCGAAACCGATGAACTGGAGGAGGTGTTTGCAGAAGAGGCACCCCCTGGCGAGGGCCTGGGCGCGGAAGAAGGCGGGCTCGCAGAGGATGGGCTCACGGAGGAGGTGGAAATCCTCGAAACCGATGAACTGGAGGAGGTTGAAGAATCAGCGGAACCCCTGGCGGAAAAACCCCATCAGCCAACACCTCTGGAGGTTCTCTCAAAATACATCGAGGCGGAAGAAGCGGTGAACCAGGGGGACTTGCTCCGGGAAACCCAGGAGGAATTTATCAATCAGATCCTGGAACGCTTCATGCCGAAATTCATCAAGATCCCGGCGGGTGTCTACCTGGTGGGCAGCGCCAGCCCTAAAGGGTTGGAACAACCTCTGCGCAAGGTCATGGTCCATGATTTCTACCTTGGCCAATCACCCGTGACCAACGACCTGTTCGACATGTTTATCCGGGAAACAGGATATACCACCGATGCGGAGGAAGCGGGTTACGGCATTGTTTTCGAAGGCCGCTGCACCAATCGGACAGACCCGGAAACCGGCAGGGAAATCTTCAGCCTGACCCAGGGAACCCTTGCCCGCCATGTGAGCGGGGCAAACTGGCGCCATCCTGCCGGGCCGGGTAGCTCCCTGGAGGGCAAACACGACCACCCGGTGGTACAGGTCAGCCACAACGACGCCATGGCCTTTGCCGCGTGGGCTGGCAAGCGGTTGCCCACGGAAGAGGAATGGGAAGCCGCGGCCCGTGGCGCAAACGGCCAGCTCTTTCCCTGGGACGACAGGTGGCTGCCCGATCTTGGCAATTTTGAGGCCGCCTGCTTCGGCGGGACAACCTCCGTCGAGCATTACGGCCGCAAGGCCATGAGTCCCTTTGGCATCTATGATCTGCTGGGCAACGCCGCAGAATGGACCTCCTCCCCCCATGCCGGACAGACAGGCTCGCAGCCAGACCGATCGGGAGAAAGAATCTACATCATCAAGGGCGGCTCCTGGATAACCGGCGGAACCGTGACTACGGCCTGGCGTCAGATCGAACGGGGAAAATACTGGACGAATACCATCGGCTTTCGCTGCGCTGTGTAAAAGCTGTCAGCCGCAAGCTATACGCTGACACCCAATACTTTATCAATCAGCTCATCGCTGACCGCATCGGTGATGACAACCTTACCTATCTCCGTGGGCAGCACAAAAAATGGCCGCCCCCCCACGGTTTTTTTGTCTGTTTTCAGAAAGGACTTGATATGCTGCGGGGAAAATTCCGGCGGAATCTCTGTTGGCAGACCGTAATCGGCAATGAGTCGATACACGACGTCAGCCTGATCAGAAACTAAAATCCCCTTGCCGACCGCCAGCCGACAAGCAGCCACCATCCCCAGGCCAACCGCCAGGCCGTGAGCCATGACATAGTTGGAGGCGGCCTCCACCGCATGCCCTAAGGTATGGCCGAAATTCAGGATTCGCCGCAGATCGGCCTCGCGCTCATCCGCCGCTACCACCGCAGCCTTGATCTCGCAACAGCGGGCTATCATTTCTTCGAGCACGGTAAGATCCCTGGCCAGGATGGCCTGCCGCTGTTCGGCAAGAAAGCTGAAGAATTCCGCGTCATAAATCACCCCATATTTGATCACCTCGGCCAGCCCGTTCAACAGCTCGGCCGGCGGCAGCGACATGAGAACATTGCTGTCGATGTATACGCAGCGGGGCTGATAAAAAGCGCCGACCAAATTCTTGCCCTCCGGGATATCAACCCCGGTCTTCCCCCCCACCGAGCTGTCCACCTGGGCCAGAAGGGTGGTAGGTATCTGGATAAAGGGGATGCCCCGCATATAGATGGCGGCAAGGAAACCGGTGATATCTCCGGTCACGCCGCCACCGAGAGCAATGAGCGCGTCTTTCCGGTCCAACCCCATCTGGGCAAGCTTGCTTGCCAACTCGGCAACCGTGCCCAGATGCTTGCTTGCCTCGCCCCGAGGAAAGGTAATAATTTCTGCAGAAACACCTGCCGCAGCCAGGGAGGCCATGAGCCTGCCGCCCAGAAGTTCTGCGACATGGGAATCCGCCACGACCACATACCGCTTGGCTATGGCGCGCTGTTTCAAATCCTCGCCTATTGCCGACAAGATGCCGTTCTCGATCAAGATATCATAGGCCCTGTCGCCAAGACCAACCCGAATTGTCCGCATGTCCTACCACCTTTCGGAGTCTTGGCTCCGTCTTCGCTTAGCTGAAGTCCCTGCTCCGCTTGCCTTCCCTGACTTTTGTCGTTTACCGTCGACCTTGCGACACCGCCTTTTTCTTTATAAAGAATCAAACAATATTGCAACCTTCTTGACAACTCCTGCGAGATCGCTAGACTGAATAGCAGTGACGCTCCAACAATGAACCTTACATCATGCAGGAGGAAAACCATGGCAGCTAAAAAAAACACATCCACATTGAACGAAGCCGGAAAGAAGGTGGGTAAGGCCCTAGCCCGGTCTAGTCACACGGTGGAAAAAACCGGACAAAAAATGAAAACGGCTGCGGAAAAATTCGTGAAGGACGCGGCGAAAAAAGCAGAAAAATCCGTGGAATCCGCCATCGGTAAGGTTAAGAAAGAAGTGAGCGAACTCACCCATAAAAAAACGACCTGCACGGCGTCGGAAAAAGACCTTCTGTTTAAGCCGGGCAAAGGCATGACCGTAGAAGGGCAAATCGGTTTCCTGGCCGGAGACATCCTGGAGTATCTTAGCGAAAACGGACCTACCCCTGTGGAAAAAATCACCAGCGTCATGAAAAAGCAGGGTAGCCTTACGCTGCTTGGCGCGGCGCTGGGCTGGCTGGCACGGGAGGCAAAAATCACCTTTTCGAAAGACGGGGCCAAAGTTTCCATCCTCTGAGCGTCCCGAAAAGATCGACAATAAAAAAGGGAGATGCCTTTCGGCATCTCCCTTTTTTATATCCAAAAACTCAGGTACAGCAATATTACATTGCGGAACCGGAAGCAGCGCCCTGCATCTTGACCTCAACCTTCTCGGTCAAAGTGGCATAGTATGCGCGCAGGATAACCAGAACCTCTTCGCGGCCAAAGTGGTCAACAACCTCTTTGCCCTCGGAAAGAGCCTTACGCAGCTTGGTGCCGGAAAGGATAACGCGATCATCCTTGGTGTGCGGGCAGGTACGCAGGGAAGCCATACCGTCGCACTTGGTGCAGTAGAAGGTCCAGTCGATCTTCAGCGGCATGCACTTCAGTGCCTTGCCTTCGGCCAGGTTGGTCGGGATGCGGTCGAAGATTTCCTGCGCCTCGAAGAGGCCGTAGAAATCGCCAACACCTGCATGGTCACGACCGATGATCATCTTGGTGATGCCGTAGTTCTGACGGAAGGTTGCATGGAGCAACGCCTCACGGGGACCGGCGTAACGCATATCCAGGGGGTAACCGGCCTGGATGACGTTGTCTTTTACAAAGTAGTTCTCAACCAGGCAATCGATGGCCTTAACGCGAACCTCGGCAGGAATATCGCCGGCCTTCAGGTTACCGATCAAGGAGTGGATCAGGACGCCGTCACATACTTCGATGGCGATCTTGGCCAGGAACTCATGGGAGCGATGCATGGGGTTACGCAACTGCAGGGCAGCAACGTCGGACCACTTGCGCTCTTCGAACATGGCGCGGGTCTCGGCAGGGGTCAGGTACACGCCCTTGTACTTGGCGGGGTACTCGCCTTCGGAGAGAACCTTAACCGGACCGGCCAGGTTTACTTCTTTCTGCTTCATAACCATCTGAACGCCGGGATGATCCTTGAGCGCGATATCCCAAAACTTGTCATCGGCAGACTCTTCGCCCTGGCCCTTGAAAACCTTCTCACACTCCCACTTCTTGTCAGCGTCGGTCATCTCGAACTTCTCGCTGACCTTCATGGTGGCGTAAATCTCGCCATCAGACTCAAGGGCGATTTCGTCGCCAACCTTGATCGCATCAGCATCGGCCTTGGAGACATCCAGGGTAATGGGCAGGGGCCAGAAGGTGCCGTCAGCCATGGTGAAATTCTCAACAACGCCCTTCCAATCGGCCTTGTTCATGAAGCCATTCAGCGGAGAAAAACCGCCGATGCCCATCATGATCAGGTCGCCTTTGGCGCGGTCGCTGATCTTGATCTTCTTGAGGCCTTTGGCCTTGTCCTGCTCAGCGGTACGCTCACTGCCGTGCAGCAGACAGCATACCAGACCTTTTCCACCATGGGGAGCGACTAACTTAGACATGATCGAGTCTCCTTGTGTCAATTAATGAGGTAATGAGGATTGAAATATTATGGTAAAGTTGAACACACATTCAGTTTGCCGATCAGGTATACGAGAGGCCCAAATAATTGTCAAGAAAAAATGTCGCCCGCAAAAAAAACAAAGACGCCTTTCCGCTATTATCTCGGCGTTGGGCGCTTTTTATTTTGTGACGAAGCTATGAATAGGGGGGAGGAATGGTGGCAAGAGAAACCAAACCATCAACGTTGATCGGACGCAACTCCAGCGTTCACTACCTACCCTCTTTTTTTCACTACAGGGGGCAGGCAGCGCCTTCGCTGCATCGCGATCGATCGCACGAGCAGGTTAAGCCGTAATGCGAAAATAACCGTTACATTAAAATGCCGTGCCCGGCAGCAACAAAGCAGCGTAAAAAGCCGCGACAAAAGACACTGTAACAATTAGCTCGTAACGACACTAAGCCTTAAGCCTGTTCGTCAAAAAGCAGGCCGGTCAGCTCCTGGAGCTTTACCCGGAGCTTGAGCGCCTCTTCCGAGGGAAACTGCCGCACCAGCTCGCCGCTCGTACGATCAGTAATCTGCACCACAACCTCATTGGGCTTTTCGACCACCCGAAAATTCAGCCTGGTGTTGCCCAAGGTGTCGAGGCGCTGCTGCATCTCTTCCACCGCCTTGGCCACTTCCTTAGCGGAGGCAGGCTTTGGCTTCTGCTCCTCGCTACGATGCAATTCTTTGTCACCCAGAGCTGCGTTGGTTGAGTCCGTGCTCGCTTTCACAGGGGCGACTCGTGGTTTCACCCGATCTTCCCGTTCCACGGCCGGCATTACCGTTGTTACACCAATTCCCTTGATTTCGGTATTTACGCTGGCATCCATGACATACGTCCTCCCGTTTTTTCCACTTTCCCCTACATTCTATTGCTGAGATATCTGGGCCGGGGAACCAGGCCCTTGTTAATATTGTAACCCTGCAATGCTTCTTTTCCCTTGCGCATTGCCAGGAGCTGTTCCTGCACTTTCAGCTGCCGGGCTATGATGAGCTCTTGCAACGCATCCTCTCCGGCCAGCAGTTGCCCCATGATTTCCTGGGCACAGACAGCGTACTCTTTATTATCTTTCCCGCAAGCGACTACTTGCTCAAGCATCCGGACAAGGCTCCTGAAGGCCTGCTCCCTCCCCTGCCGCCAAGAAAAAACATCTTTGCAGTTCCCGGAGATAAGCGCGGCCTGATGCTCTTGCTGCATGACGGAAAAAGCGTCCGCAGCCTGGAGAAAATCCTCGAACAGGCTATAGGCAGGTGAATCGCTCAGTACTTCTGTTGAAATCGAAATCTTCATCGCGCCCCCCTGATACTACTGCTGCTCTTCAAATGGAAACAGAGAGCCCGCCCAAGGCCATCTGGGGCGAGCAGACCTCATAGTCTGCCCGCTTCTTAACCCGCGGGGCAATAATCGGGCTCGCGACTGAAGCCACCACCGTGGCCCCATCATCACTACCGACCCCTGCATTTTTAGCGGAACCGAGCTCTACATTCGCCTCCCGCATGGCCGTTTCCTCCCAGATTCCTTTGAGTCGTTCCAGGTAGGTGCGGGCCTGACGCAAAACCTTCACATCCTGGGACACCGAGATCTTGGGTAGCTCCATAAGTATTGCCCCATACAGGCCCCGCAAAAACTGGGCAGCCTCAGAATGGTCCTCAGACTTAATCGAGGCCTGCAACTCGCTGATAATGGCAATGGCCTTGCCCAGATTCTCCCCGCGTTTCTTGGGGGTCTGTTCCAGGATACCTTCCTCGGCGAGTTCGAGATGCACCAGCACCCGCTCATACAGCATATGAATCAGCTTCGCGGGCTGAATCTCCGCCTGCTTTTCTGTGGTCCGATAGGCATCCAGCACTTTTTGCCCAACCATGCGCACTACCTCCTCATCATGTTGAAATTGTTACAAAAATAGCCAAACTCCCGCTATTTTGAACTTCCAGACAACATATTACTCAGACTGTCAAACTGCCCAGTCAGATAGCTGCCCATTGACTTCATCTGGCTCATGTATTGATCCAAGGCGACAAATTGCTTGGTCAAGATGTCATAGCGCTTGTCGATCCGCGCCGTTGTATTTTCAATCTGTAATTGCATATCATCAATCCGGGTCTGGGCTGCGGTCTTCTCCGCATTGATCTGCCCACTCCCGCCGGTCACTTCGCGGAGATAGTCATTGACTGTATCCGCGAACCCCGTAACCCCATTGGCCTCATCCCCAAGAAAAAAGGCGGAAACGCTGGCCGGAGCAGCCGAGACGGCAGCCGACAATGCCGTCTCATCAATGGTAATGGTTCCATCCCGGTTAAACTCAAGTCCGATATCGAACAGGTTGGTAACAAGGCCTTTACTGTCCGCCTTGATCGAGGTGGTCATAAAATTCTGGAGAGCATACGGTAAATCTCGCAAGGTGGTTCGCGCCAGCATGCCGAAATCTTTTGTTGTCTCGTCATATTTGGTGTTTTGGGAAATCTCCTGCACTGCGGCATTATAGGCATCCACCAAACCAACAATCATATCCTTGATCGCGGCGTCGTTATTGGCCACCGAAACCGTGGAAGTTCCGGCGGCCTGCAAATTCAAGGTAATACCGGCCAGCACATCACTTATGGCATTGGTCTGACGCTGATAACTCACACCATCGATGGTGATCTGGGCGTTAAGGTTCGTCCCCGTCTGCCCCTGCACAGTCATAGTCAAATCAGGCACCTGCGCCAGCATGCTGATTTCATTGTCCTTCCCGGTGGTGTTGGCCTTAAGAACAAGTTTATAGGGATTGGTGGCCGAGCCATCATTGATGATGGAGGCGGTCACGCCCGGATTACTCGTGCTGCTGTTGATTTGGTCTCGCAGCTGACTCATGGTGGTATCGGCGGCAACACTCAACACCATGCTCTTGGTGCCGAGATTGATGGCAAAGGTTTTTTTCGGAGGGGTAAAGGCCAGGGTCGTGTTGTTGGTCGTGATCCCGACCCGGTGGGCTTCTCCGGTTGCCCCAACTGTGTCGGAGGCGACGCGCAAATAGGTCTGCCCGTTCAACACATAGGTGGAGGCGGTCACCATCCGGCCATTCGCTCCGGTGCCGACATTTTCCGCGTCGTTATTGATGGCCAAGACCAACTGGTTCATGGTGGTCACTGTGGCAGTGGGACCGGTGGGAACCGTGATTGTGCTGGAACCGCCATAGGAAATGACCAAGGTGCCGTCTGCGGGGGCAATATTGTCCACGGCAGGATCGGCCACGCCGGTGGTGGATTCCTGGGTAGTGGGAACATAAATTTTGGCCGTTTCGGAGGCTACCCCGCCCGACATAAAGGTGCTCTTGGTGGCGATCCGGTCAACGGTCACCGCGGTCGCCTGCACTGCGGTGCCGTCGGCCACCGTGGCACCCAGCACACTTGTGCTGGAGCTAGAAACTGTTCTGGAGAGAAAAGTGGAGGAAAGGGACAGGCCAAGCGCCGCACTCTTCATGGTCAGCAATTTGTTGTTGACCACGGTGAACTCGTTGAGCTGGGACTCAAGCGTTGTCACCTCATTTTTCTTTCTGGTGATAACCTGCTCGTCCACACCGCGCAACTGCTCGAGCATACTTTGCAGTTGAAGCCCGGAGCCAACCCCGAGCGATGAAACCGATCCTGTTGCCATGGGAACCTTCCTTATGCAGCGGCTAGTCTGGCACTTGAAAAACGGGAGTAACTCTCACCTACAAAAACGCAATCATTCTTCGCCTGATATTCATATCGGCATTCCATTTCCATTCTTGAATATTTTCACAAAAAAAGGGGCGACAGCCTGTTACGGCCATCGCCCCATACTCATACTTCTCTTGTTGCACTGAGATCAGTCCTCGGTGTCCAGCCCTTGCAACTTTTACCCTGGGCCTTTCACCTCGGACCTTTTACCTTCTCCTTACCCCTGCAGCAGGCTCAAAACGGTCTTCGAGCTGGCATTGGCCTGGGCCATGGCAAAGGAGCTTGCCTGGGTCAGGATCTGCATCTTGGAGAAGTTCGAAGCTTCCTCAGCAAAGTCAACGTCGCGGATGGAAGATTCAGCAGACGCAATGTTAACCTTGGTGGCCGTCAGGTTGGAGATGGTGGAGGTCAACTGGTTCTGAACAGAACCGAGGTCGGACCGCACCTTATCCAAATCCTTCAGGGCGGAGTCGGCAACTGCAATGGCAAGCTGCGCATCTTCCTGATTGAGAACACTGACAGCGGACAGCCGGGAGGTTGTGGTATCAGACAATTTGGTACCTGAAGCACCACCCGCATTGGCTGCCAGGGTGGATCCGACAAGAAGAATCGAATCCTTGGCCACGGTCATATCATACGCCAGGGTCAGATCAGCCCCGGTGTTGTAATCCGTCTCAAGGGTAGTACCAGCCTTAACCACAACACCACCGGATACAGTGACATCATTGGTCAGCACTGTTCCCTGAGCAAGGGTAGAACCACTCTTGAGAATTGAACCACTTGTAAGAGAAACTTTTTCCTGTGCAGTCATAGATGCGGACAGGATAGTATTCCCTCCCAGGGTGGAGCCATTTTTGAAAATGGTACCAGACTGCAAGACACTCCCACTCTTGAGATGTGTATCAACGGTGGTAACAATACTTGCCGCCGCTGTAAAATCACCACCAATTGTTGATCCTGCCACCAGAGAAAGGTTGCCAGCATCAACAATAGTACTGCCTGCCTTCAAGGTCATATCCTGAGTCAGGGTGACCTCACTGGAAGCAGTTACATCGGCAAACAGTTGAGAACCCGCAGCCAGACTGCTTGTAGAGCCAATCAGGATTGAGTTGTTTGTCAAAATCATATCGGAACTCAGAGTGAAGTTGCCGCTGGTGATAATATCGGCGGAGAGTAAACTGCCCGCCGCGATGGTAGTCCCGTTGGAATCCCTGATATCGGTGGTAACAACAGTGCCCGCCTTCAAGGTACTACCGGAACCGATAATAGAGCCGGCGGTCAGCTTACTGTCTCCGTTCACGGTGACAGCAGCATTGTTTACCACGGTTCCACCCATGACCGACCCAGACTTAATGACAGAGGCGGACGAAAGGACAGAGCCGGATAGAAGCAGAGAGTCTGCCGTTGTGCTGGCGATATTGGCGGTGAGGTTTGTAGCTGTCACTGTTCCACCAACACTTGAGCCTGCCTTGATGGTACTTGCATTGAAAATTGTCGAACCAGCCGTGATCGTTGAATCGATGGTGGTGGTAACATCCTGGGAGGCAGTCAGGTCTGCAGTGAATTTAACCGCTGACCCTGAAGAAAGGTCACTGACCAACAACTCATTGGAGCCCGCCTGATTCAACTTCACATAGCCAAAGGTCGACATATTCGATCCGGCCAATACCGTACCGGTGCTCCCGGTCAGACTGATGGCACGGCCATCGCTGGAAGTAAGCTTCAAAATACCGTCAGCACTGACGCTGGCCAGCACACCATGATCAGAGGACTTGTTGTTGATTGCCTTGACCAGGGCGCCATCCGTGTCGTTTGCCGAAACACCAACCGCACCGATAACAACCCCGTTAATGGAAAAATCTGAACCTGTGGTGCCAACAGCCACAGCTGTGGCCGAAGAAGACTCAACCACGGCGGAAGCGGAAATACCGAGCACGTCAGAGAGCTTATTCACGGCATCAGCCAAAGCGCCCATGCCATTCTCTGCATTGTTGTTTGCCTGGAGGTTAACCGCCTGGAGGGTAAACTGTTTACTTTGCAGGTTACTATAAATGCTCAGCTGCACAGTTCCACCACTAGCATTGCTCAGCTCAAGTTTACCAGTGGTAACATGGCCGACCTTGGTTGACTCGGAACTGGCGATTGAGATACTAACGGTTTCACCAGAATAAGCGCCAACCTGAAACTTCTTGTTTGTAAAATTACCGGAAAGCAGTTTCTGGTTGTTGAATGCCGTAGTCTTGGCAATGGTGTCAAGCTCTTCCAAAAGCTTGTTGATGTCAGACTGAATCGCCTTACGGGACTCAGTGGTCTGTCCGTCCTGAGCAGCCTGGATCGCCTTGGTCTTAACGGTGTTGACGATCTTGATAGATTCATCAAGAGCACCATCCGCAGTCTGTACCATGGAAATACCATCATTGGCATTTCTGACGGCCTGACCAAGACCCAAGAACTGGGACTTCAGGGAGTCGGCAATAGCCATACCTGCAGAGTCATCCGCCGCACGGTTAATACGCAGACCAGACGACAATTTCTCAAGAGAAGCGCTCAACCCGCTGTCATTCTTGATCATATTAGTGTGGGCCGACAATGCTGCTATGTTGGTGTTAATTCGAAGAGCCATTTTGTTCCTCCATGATTTTTAATAATTGGGAATCCTTTCCCAAACTGCACCGATAAAACTCATTAAAAAATACATTTTCGCTGCTCGATTCTCAGGCCAGCCACCACCTCCTTTTCGCTCGCCAAAAAGATTTCGGGTGTTTCTTCTATGGTCTTATCGACACTCATCAGGGGAACTTCAATTTTTTCACAAAGAGATTTTAAAAAAAGTTGTGACTGGTCCAAAAATACAGCTTATTTAAAATAAATTTAGTTTCCTGCCTCCGCAACCGATGCGAAGATAACTTCATAGGCATACCGGGTTGTTAATAATCAAAACAGAGGTTTTCTTTGAACGCCAACACCCAACTCCTTTACGAAAAAAACCTGAGCCTCCTGCATAAATTCCACCCTCGGGTCTGGCAACAGCTCCAAGAAGACCAACAGCCCTTCGTCGGGGAAGTCTTTACCTCGCCGGCTGGCAAACCCAACCTGCAGGCGAAAAACGAATTGGGTCAGGAGATCATTTTCCATGGCTCCCCTGAACCCGACGTCGATAGCATATCTTTTCTGAATAAGGTTTCCGAAACCGATAGCGGTGTAGTCATTATTACAGGCTTCGGCCTCGGCTACTCACCCATGGCCCTTGTGCAGGAACGACCACTCATTCGTAAATTTGTTTTTTTTGAGCCCATTACCGGCATATTCAAACAAGCCCTTGCTCATAGAGACTTAAGTCCATTACTAACGGACCCTCGAGTAATTCTCAATATTGGCCAACCCCCACTAGAGGATATCGAGTCAGCTCTTGAGCCAGCGGGAAAAGAGCTTCAAATGGAGAACGCTCATCTTCTGCACCACATGCCATCATTTTCCTTTAGCCCAATATATGAGACCCTAGCAAAAAAAATTTACAACTACGCCAACCTTCTTAATGTTAACGGGGCAACAATTCTCAAGCAGGCCCGCAACTTCCTGAACAACCGTTTCCAAAACTTTACCATCTTTCAGCACCATCGCCTTCTTACCGAACTCCAGGGAGCCTTCACCAATATCCCTGCGATCCTTGTGGCTGCTGGCCCCTCTTTAGATAAAAATATTGAGCAACTAAAAGCAGTACAGGACAAAGCCCTTATCCTCGCAGTGGACACAGCACTCCCGGCGCTTCTTTCCCACGGAATTATTCCCCATTTTGTCGCTGCAATTGATGGGGATGAGGTCGTCTATGAAAAAATTGCCGCCTGCGCTTCCCAGAGTAAAGATATCAACTTGTTATGCCAAGCCCATGCCACCTCTAAAATTGCCAAAACATTTCCAGCAAAAAAAATATTCTGGGGACTAACCGACAATCGCTTTGAAAGCTGGTTTTATGAAAGCCTGTTTGACAAAGAGAATCAAAATCCGGAAAAGGGCGCTTGGTCCGTTGCGCATTTCAACTTGTCGGCAGCCCTGAACATGCAGGCAAATCCTATAATTTTTATCGGACAAGACCTGGCGTTTACAGACAACAAAAGCCATGCTGGACACACAGTCCTCACCGGACAAAATCACATGGAGGACATCCTAACCCAAAAAAAGGACGACGTAGTATGGGTAGAGGGGTGGGGTGGCTCAAAGATTCCGACCACACGGGGACTATACGGCGTAAAACTATTTTTTGAAGAAATGATGGCGCAGCACGAAGAACACCTTTTCATTAATGCCACCGAGGGGGGAGCCATATTAACGGGGGCAGAACATCTTCCTTTAGCTGAGGCGCTAAAAAAATACTGTACCGTTTCTCATGGCGTCAGAGATCTTATGGTGCGCCAAATCGAAAAATGCCCCCCCCCGCCGGTAGACAAATTCACTGCGCAAGCAAAGACTATGTTTGCCAAAATCCAACAACTCCAAAAGAGCGTACAAAAAATACTAACAACAAACAAAGATGCTACAAAAAAACTTGAGAAAACTGCCAAACAGCCGCGGCCTATACGGCAATACAGTGATCTCTCCACGGCTTTACAAAAATCCCTCCTGACCATAGAAAAACTCAACCGCCAGATCGAACAACCACATGCTCTTTGGGTCCTGCTAAGCGACCTCACTATGCAGGGGTTGAAGGAAAGCGAACGCCTAAAATATGAAATCAGCACCTTGGAAAACGGCCAATATCAGACATGGTTGCAAAAAAAACTACAGTTAACATCGGTCATTAACAACGCCAGACTCGATGCATTAATTTTCTTTGGCAACCTACTTGAGGCCATTCTCAACTTCCAAAATAAAGAAAAAAGTCTCCTGCTCTCAATATCAACAGATGACAAAAAAAGCACAAGCAAACTGCTTGAATTAACCCGTCTCTATTTTAGCAATGGTTATTACACCCTGGCCGCCCCAATTGTTGATCATATACTTGCGCAATCCCCCGATTATTCGGAACTTCTTTTCTATAAAGGCTGCATTGCTTCAGAGCAGCGCGAGGAAGAGCTCTGCCGCGCATGTTTTAACAAAGCGCTCGCCTTTTCCCCTGACCTATCTGCCACGATCAAGACATTTCGACGACAACAGGGGGACAACTTTATTGAGTACGCTGAAGAATATCGCTCGGCGGACAAAGAAACATTTAAAAACTTGCTGTTCAAAGGGTTAGCATTCTGTCCGGACCATCCAGCGATACTCAAAAAACTGGGAGAATTTGCCCAAGAAGAACTAAAAACCATTGACGAAGTAAGTGCCGATAACGCCAATAAACTCACCCGCGAGTGGCATCATGCTCTCGAACAGTACCCGGGAATAGCAGAAAGACTCACATCGCAACACAAGGCGTCCTTGTTCCACCACTACGGCTGCCTCAATGCCCGTGAGCAAAACTATGATGCGGCAAGACAGTGGATAAGCCAGGCGATTGCTCTACAGCCGGACAATCCGGAATTCCATGCTTCCATGGTCTCGGTTTTTTTTGAATTAGGGGACTACGGTGCCGGGCTTACCCACCTCAAAGAAGCAGTAAAAATCGATCGCACATATGCCAGCAATTGGGAAGAAATCGGAGACTCGCTGTTCCAGGGAGGACAACACGACGATGCGCTTGCCGCCTATGAACAATGCCTCATAGCTCTCCCTGACCACCTTGTCCTTCTTAAAAAAATGGGGGACTGCTATATGGCCTTGGAGCAGCTTGAAGCAGCGGAGGCGGCATATTTATCTTTCAAAGAAAAGATGTCGTTGGTCGGGTAAATTTCCTCATCTTCCTACTGCCTGATGTGGGCATATAAGATTTCAAAAAACCACACAAAAAAAGACAGTTGAATCAATCACAGACTCCAATCATCTCCCAGTTTAAAGGTGTTCCACGTTTGATATCCTTGCCTACCTTTTTCCCGAGGAAGAGATCATAATATTTGGGAGCCAGACCCGAACCAGGACGAATGGCTCGCATGTTTTCTGCGGAGATTAACTCTCCAGCCTTCATGTCTTTCACAATATAGAGCGAGCGCCGAAAGGCTTTGGATACTTTTTCTTTTTCTGTTTGACCGTAGTGCACTACACCTAGACCCTGCCAGGCCTGTTCTGACTCTTGAACCAAATTTTTCAACTCATGGGGCACAAGGGAAAAAGCGGCATCAACCCCGCCGTCTTCTCTGCTTAAAGTGAAATGTTTTTCTATAACTGTCGCTCCCAAGGCAACGCTTGCTACCGCGACGCCTAACCCAAGGGTGTGATCAGAAAGACCAACCTGGACATCAAACATTTTTTGCAGGTGTGGAATCGTAAGCAAGTTACTGTCTGCAGGAGAAGCGGGATAGGAGCTGGTACATTTCAACAAAATCAATTCACTACAACCCGCCTTTCTCAAGGCAGTGACGCTTTCGTCCAATTCAGCCAGCGTTGCCATGCCCGTAGACAAGATAACGGGCTTTCCCGTGGCAGCAACCCTTCGAAGCAAGGGCAAATCGATATTTTCAAATGCTGCAATTTTATAGGCGGGACACTCTAAGCTTTCCAAAAAATCAACAGCGGTGTGATCAAAGGGGGTGCTAAAGACAACTAGGCCAAGGCTACGACCAAGATCAAAAATTGGTTTATGCCACTCCCAAGGGGTAGAAGCTTTTTCATAAAGGTCATATAGGGAATAACCTTTCCACAAGCTCCCTTCGTCAGTAACCATAAACTCTCTTTCGTTACAATCGATAGTCATAGTTTCTGCCGTATAGGTCTGCAATTTCAAGGCGTGGGCTCCGGCTTTCGCCACCTCCTCCACAATCTTGAGAGCCCTTTCCAACGAACCATTATGGTTGCCGGACATTTCAGCAATAATAAAAGGTGGACTATCGTGCCCAATAAGCTTATCCCCAATTTTCACAATCATTTCCTCTCGCATTCACCTACCCAAAGAGTCTCTACACGCTCTCCAGATCATAATAATACTCAGCACAACAACGTAACGCTTTTCCTGCTCGATATATTGGCTGATAAGAATAGCTCTCTCCGGACAAAACTTTTACCCACCAGACCACGTCATCAAAGCCAAACTTTTTTCGAAACAGAAGTGTACTGGAAAGGCGAGGATTAATTTCAAAAGGAAGATAGTTTCCCCCATGTTTCCTCGACTGGATATTGATGGCACCAACCAACTTGACGGCTCGGGCTATTTTCCGCGAGAGTTCGGCAAGATAAGGAACATCCGCCAGAACTACCTCCTTAGAAAGTCCTCCATAACCGAGCTTTCGCCTAAAAGTTATAGAGGAAACCCTATCACCATCGGAAAATACCCCCGTGGTGAATTCTTCTTCGGCGCTTCCCACTAGCTCCTGGACAATGAGATCCCCCTCATCTTTGCGGCGGAGATAGTCGATATCTTCTCGTTCCGCCACCCAAAGTCTCTTGCTCCCGCAGCCTCTTTTTGATTTGACGATCACCGGAAAATCCCAATTCCCATCAAATTCAGCCAACGAAACACTCTTGGGTACCTCAACCCCTAACTTTTCCAAAAAACGAGATGTCTTGAGCTTGTCGAGGAAATTTTCAACAACCATCTCATTATTGATCAATAAACGAACCCCAAGACGCTCAAAAATAGCACGGTGGGCACTAATCACCACAATTTCCGGTTCAGAAATTGGCAGCAAGAAAAGAACCTTTTTTCGCTCAACAATCTCCAGCATCGATTGGATATATTGGTCGACGTTCTGGGCACCGGGGATAGTATAAAATGCGCCAAGTTTGCCTCGCACAGGTGTTATCTGCTGGACATCCGTGCCAATCAAAACACTAGGAAAATCATTTAGGGCATAAACAGCGGAACTTCCGATATCCCCACATACACCCGTTACAAGAATGACCGGCTTATTTTTTTTCATATTTTCCCAAAATACGTTTTAGGTATTTATCGCCATCCCCCATAACCTCTATTTCGCGTAGCAACATTTTTCTATCATAGAGAATTTTTTTAAAACAGACGGTTTCTCGGGTTGTATCCACTAAAGCATATGTAGGCCATGCGCCATCGCGGGGTTGCCCCAACGAGCCAGGATTAATGAAGCGTGTGCGTCCTATTTTCCTGTCCATGCAATAATGGGTATGACCCAAAAAAACAAATTTCTCCCGACATCCTCTTAAATCGTCAAGATTCGTGTCAGGATACAGATAGCCTTCCGTGTAATTCACAGGGCTCCCGTGAAAACAAGAAAAGCTTTCATTTTCATCCCGATAGGTTAACGGCCACCCCGCAACCCATTCACAAAAAGAAGTATTTCCCTGTTCAAGTAAACCTTCCATTGAATGTCCGAACTTGGCCAGATATGAAGACCGAAGCTCCTCTTCCCCCTCACACATCCTCAAAAGCATCTGTTCATGATTTCCACATATAGCAACAAAGTTTGGAATTTCTGCCAGATAGGGATAGATTGCCAGCTGATTGTAGTAATATCCGCATAAATCCCCTAAAAAAAGATAGAGATCCGCCCGTTCAGCAATAATTTTTGGGTATGCCGCAAAAAAAGCGGCTCCATTGCCATGAATATCCGAAAACACACATATTTTCATAACAAGGAACAATAATAGGTCAGGTCTCTTCCCACCCCCATAGAACCAAGAATCTCATACATTGCGAGAAGTTTATCAGCATCAATGCCGGCAAGAAAATTGTCTACCCGTACCCTGAAGAGGTGGGTGTTTTTCCCTTTTGCCTCGTCTTCAACGTAGTTTGAATTATCATTTAACAAGTTGAGATCAATCGGGTTATCCGCAACCACATTTTCCACTTTAAACCCATGATCAGTAAGAAAATTGCACATATTCTCTTTGTTGAAATAAGAAAGATGATCAGGGTAAGCGAGCCACCATTCTTTAGTAATAAACCCTTTTGTCATAAGATGGTCGTGGAGAGACGAAAAATCATTTGGCGCAACGAGAGCCAGGATTGAATCCTTGTGCATTATCTTTTTCAATTCTTGCAACAGTTGATTTGGCCGCTTAACATGTTCAATAACATTAAAAAGAGTCACGACATCAAAATGTTGCCCCGCCGCAACTTGAGATTCTAGTAACTCATAAATGTTCCCCTGGTGCAAGAAAGGCAAGAGATGAGGATGGAACTTTTGCACACCAGCCTTGCTGAAGTCCAGCCCCAAAACAGAATGATCATGTTGGAAAAATTCAGAAAGTAGCCATCCCTCACCACAGCCTACATCAATGACGCTCATCTTCTCTTGCGCCACAAACTTAGCAATTTTTCTATAGGTAAGTGACCCCTTCAGCTTAAAGTAGGCAATTTCTTCCTCCGTATAGCTCACATTATAACTGCCCAACCCTTCCTGGTAATATCTATTTGCATAATATTGCTGCAACTCTTCATCACTTGGCAAAGGCGAATACTGGTAAAATCCCCACTTCGTTTGTACCAATTTGGGCGCACTTTTTTGCACAGTCTCATCCATGTTAATTTCCATATAAAAGTTCAATTTGTTGGGGAAATTTCCAAATTGGCATCAGCTGCATTGCAGCTCTAACCTACTTGCATGCCCGCCAGCTATTTCCCGCCCAACTCTCCCCAATGAGCTTATGTAAGAAAATTACGTCATCAACAAAGTCATCCAAAGATTCTCTGGGGGTTTCCAAGGTGAGCCACGTTTTTTCTGGGACGGACAAGGCATACCGAGAGAGATCAAAGTCTCCCCTGCCTAAATTATTATGAATATCCTTCTCTGAAGCACGGTTCCCATCGACAAGATGAAATATTTGCGGATCCAGGGAGAGAAACTCGTTTATCATCTCCATGGGCTCCTTCAGCAAGGAACGAGCCGCGCACGTTGCATGCCCGAAATCAAGTACAAATCCGGCAAAGACCTCTGACTGTTGCGCAAAACGGAATTCCTCGGGCGACCAACCTACGCATAGCTCATCATGCAAGCCAACTTTGGGTTTATTTTCCAAAAATATTCTATCATCCCGTAAAGATGCTACCTGCTCTATTGTTTCCTCGATGGAACCACTGTGCCCTCCGTGGACTATTATTTTTTCAACAGCAAGATCATCACTAAATTTCAGCGTTTCAGTTAAAATCGAGTGATTATCTTTGCGACAGGACGCCATGGCCAAATTTACTCCGTGGAAAGAATGAGGCGCATGAATAACAAAAGGAATACTACTTTGCTGCCAGCCTGTGCAGGTTTCTTTATGCGTACCGGGAATCGCATACAGTTCGATATAATCGAATAATCCAGCCTCCCATAAAGCAATGGCTTGTGGAAGCAAATCAATATTAATGGAGAAAAACTTCAGCCCAAGACGAAAAGGCAAAGGCACCTCTGCCAGGACAGCGAGATCCCTTTCCCCTTTACACATCATGATGTCCATATATTTTCCAGTAATCGGCAGCTCGCTTACCCAGCAAAACGACATCTTCTTCGTTCCCATCACGCAACACATGACCACGAAGAAGTCCTTCCCGTACAAAACCGCATTTTTCAAAGGCTTTGATACTGCCGACATTAGTGACTTCGGCCCCGGCTTTAAGTTTATTCAGATTTAATATCCTAAAGGAAAAATCTGTCACCAAAGAGATGGCCTCGACAGCCACCCCCTGCCCCCACAAACTCTTCTCACCAATAAATAAACTTACATCGGCGTGCCGATGATACCAATTTATCGGGCCAATTTTTATATTTCCGATATGCATTCCAGTATCGGTCAAACAAATGGCAAAAAAAGGCTCATCCGCCTTACCATCCATTTTCTTGACATAGTCCAAAATATTTTTAAAAGATTGTGGCACAAATCTGGTTTCGAGAAAACGATTCACCTCCGGATCATTCAACCACCCGTAATACCGCTCATTAACATCCTCGTCGCGAACCTCGCGGAGAAATATCCGGTTACCATGCAGGGGAAAACTATAATCCATCAAAACATCTACCTGTTTTTTTATGTTTAGCAATGCAAAACCAATTGTATCCCGTCGATATTACTGTACATCAACATTACCTTTTTCCCTCATCACACGCCTTTTCAAGGGTTGCCACAACTCGCTCCACATCATTGGCGGTCATGCCAGAAAACAATGGCAACGACAAACATTCCTCATAGTATGCCTCGGCACAGGGAAAAGCCCCGATAGTCATCTCGGTCTGCTCACGATAATATGGTTGAAAGTGAAGAGGGATATAGTGAACTTGACTGCCAATCCCTTCTTTACGGAGACTTTCCATTAAAACTGCTCTAGACAATCCGAGCCCCCTAAAGTCCACCCGCACAACAAAAAGATGATGGGCATGCCTTATTCCCTCAAAAACAAGGGAAGGGGCAATCACTTGTGACAAAATTGCAGATTCGCCAATGAGCTTCCTATAAACACCAGTTAACCCTGCTTTTTGACAAATAAACCGCTCCACTTTGGCCAGTTGACTCCGACCCAAGGCACATTGAAAATCAGTTATCCGATAATTATACCCCAACTCTTGCATCTCGTAATACCATTGCCGCGAAACCCCTGTTTCATCATAGGCGTACTGGTGATTCACGAATGCCCCTGGCCCGTCATCACGCACCATGCCATGATTGCGAAGCCTAAGCA
>JBAZCG010000066.1:0-15708 GCA_041671085.1 Desulfurivibrionaceae bacterium
TATGGGTGGCAAGAGTATATCTTGCCACACTTCATGTGGGGCGAATAGCTCAGCTGGGAGAGCATCGGCCTTACAAGCCGAGGGTCACAGGTTCGATCCCTGTTTCGCCCACCACAAGAGGAGTGGTAGTTCAGTTGGTTAGAATACCGGCCTGTCACGCCGGGGGTCGCGGGTTCGAGCCCCGTCCACTCCGCCAATAAAAAAATAAAGGGATTAGCCAGTACAGCTAATCCCTTTTTTTTTATCAATCGCTTTGGGTTCCCAGGGTTCCTTGGAGCTAATGCTTGACACCGCCTGTGTCCCATGAGTAACATTGATTTTTTGTGGGATGGTGCACGTCTAGTAAGTGGCTAAAGCATGGAGTGTGTCATATGGTTTGTTGTAAAGAGTGTTGTTGCGCCTCTTCCTGCACGAGGAGCCTATGATCCGTTTCCTGGAAAAAATAGGAAGTCACACCATATGGTTTCTGGAAGATCTGGGCCGCATGGGGTCGTTTCTGTTTTTGGGTCTTGGTGGCGTTTTCAAAAGACCGTTTCGACTCTCCGCCATGATTCGCCAAGTCCGTCTGATCGGCGCCAATTCTTTCTGGGTTATATTTTTTGTGGCAGGGTTTACCGGGATGGTCCTTGGGTTACAAGGCTATTACACCTTGCGTAAATTCGGCTCTGAAGGTGCCTTAGGATCAGCGGTTTCCCTGTCTTTGCTCCGCGAGCTTGGTCCGGTTTTGACGGCACTGATGGTTACCGGGCGCGCCGGTTCGGCCATGTGTGCCGAAATTGGGATCATGCGCAATACCGAGCAACTTGACGCCCTGGAATGCATGGCCATCGACCCTTTCCGCTATCTCATCACGCCAAAATTTCTTGCCACGCTCATCTCGGTTCCGATTCTCACTATTTTTTTTAATGTAGTTGGTATCTTCGGCGGGTATCTGGCTGGGTGCGGCTTGTTGGGGGTCAATCCCGGGGCGTATTGGGCTGGCATGGAACAGAGTGTTGTGAATCAGGATATAAACATGGGCGTCATAAAATCTTTTGTTTTTGCCTTGGTGATCGCCTGGGTCTGTGCGGGGCGAGGCTATTTTGTTCACGTTATCCGGGGGGCCGGTTTTGGTGCAGAGGGCGTGAGCAAGGTCACCACGCAGGCTGTTGTGCTTTCTTCAGTCGCAATCCTTATCTGGGATTATCTGCTTACGGCGATACTGTTATGAGCCAGGCGGTTATACAGTTCAAAGATGTCGTGAAATCCTTTGGGCAGCAGACCATTCTTGATAGGGTGAATCTGACAATCAATTCCGGCAAGACTACTGTTATTGCTGGGCCGAGTGGTCAAGGAAAAAGTGTGACCATGAAGCTTATCCTCGGGCTCTTGCGTCCGGATTCTGGGCAGATTCTGGTGGGGGGGCAAGATATTTCCAGGATGCACGGCAAGGCGCTGAATGGAATTCGGACAAAATTTGGCGTGCTTTTTCAGGGTTCGGCGCTTCTCGATTCCTTGAGTGTTTTTGCCAATGTGGCCCTTCCCCTTGAAGAACGGACAAGATTAGGGCGCGTGGAGATCCGGGAGCGGGTGATGTCCACCCTGGCGCAGCTTGGTCTTACGGGGCATGAGGACAAATATCCGGCCCAGTTGAGCGGTGGTATGAGAAAAAGGGTGGGGCTTGCCAGAGCGTTGATGTTGCAGCCGGAAATAATGCTTTTTGATGAGCCGACTACAGGGCTTGATCCTGAAAAATCCCTGGAAATTTACAAACTTTTTCTGGAGACCCAGAAGAAATTCGGATATACGTCAATTATCGTCAGTCACGATATCCCTAAAATCTTCAATCTGGCTGATCAGGTTATTCTGGTCAATAAGGGTAAGTTCAGTACATTTGCCAGCCCTGAAGATATTCAACAGAGTGAACTTTCCGAAATTCAAGCCTTTGTACAGAGCACGATGGGGAATGTTTATTTAAGCAGGGAGATGGAATAAAGCGTATGAAGAAGATAAATTTTGATGCAATTGTTGGGTTGTTTGTTCTGGTTGGCTTTCTGGCTTTTGTTTATATGTCTCTGCAACTGGGAGAGTTTTCAGTGTTCTCAATGGAGAAGACATATTCTGTTCGAGCGAATTTTGGCAATGTGTCTGGCCTTAAGCGTGGAGCCCTTGTTGAAATGGCAGGGGTTAATGTCGGTAAGGTAAGCCATATCTCGTTGGCTGAAAATGATCAGGCCCAAGTGCAACTTCAGGTTAATAAAGGGGTAAAGATTACTGATGATGCAATCGCCTCAATTAAAACCCAGGGGATTATTGGGGATAAATATATCAAAATTTCCCAGGGTGGATCGGGAGAATTGCTGGTTGATGGCAGTGTTATTACAGAGACAGAATCTGCTGTTGATCTTGAAGAACTGGTGAGTAAATACATTTTTGGTAAAGTCTGATGATTCACTTGTCTCGGGTTGCGAGTGGTGTTTCTTTGGGAATTATTTTTGAAAAACTGACGTATCTGGCAAACAGGAGAAGGCCTGCTGTTTGCTTGCATTGTTTCGTTTGGCTTGGAGACAATGAAATTTTAGGCCTTTAGTAAATTGGGTTATAGGGGACGACCATGAAAAATCGTGACAGTTTTTCTCTTCAACTGTCCAGGGTATGTTTCTGTTGCCTGGTAATTTGGTTGGGATCAATGACCGTGGTTCTGGGGCAGGGTGTTACCGTTGAAGATGAATCGCTCTTTGGTGAAGAGCCGGACATTGGTGTGGTGTCGGATCCTTTGGAGCCAGTCAACCGTGTTTTCTTTCGTTTTAATGACAAGCTTTATTTTTGGGTGGTCAAGCCAGCATCCCAAGGATATGCGTATTTTATTGCCGAAGACGTGCGCATGTGTGTGCGGAGTTTTTTGAGAAATCTTCTGGCCCCGGTTCGGATCGTGAACAATCTTCTACAGGGGAAAATTGAGAACAGTGGGGTCGAGACCGCTCGTTTTGTTATCAATTCTACTTTTGGCATTGCTGGTCTTGCGGATCCTGCCAAAAACGAGTTCGGTCTGTCTCCCAGAGATGAAGATATGGGGCAAACCTTGGGGGTGTATGGGATTGGAGAAGGCATCTATATTTGTTGGCCTTTCTTTGGGCCGTCAAATGTGCGGGACACATTTGGTCTTGCCGGGGATTTTTTCTTGAGCCCAGTGTCCTATTTTGCTTGGTCTGATCCAGGTGCTGGGATGGCAATAAAGGCCGGCAGAGAGGTGAATAACACTTCTCTTACTTTGGGGGATTACGAAGATTTCAAGGCGTCCGCCCTTGATCCGTATGTGTCCCTTCGCGATGCATACTGTCAGTATCGTCAAAAGAAAATACGTGATATTTTTGTGGGCAAGGATTCCGTGTATATTTCTTCATTCGGCGAGTTTGGGAAAATATATGCTCGAAATATGCTTGGGCCGGGTTCGTCAGGAATTAACTCAGAGAATCTAGTATTGCTTAATAATGTTTCTGCTTACTAGGCAATCTCCGTAATTTTGAGTAATCGTTGCGGTATTGGCAGGGTATGGATGGCTTCAGTGGCTTGCGTGATATTTTCTGCGAATGGCGTTTTTCGCATTGTCGATTATGGTGTTCGCCCATTTTGGCTCCCTGATTTTCATGCTGTCAGGCCTGGTTCCGTTGATGATGGTTCTGGTGTGTGAAGCGGCCTCGTCACTCCGGCAACGCACTGTAGGCCACCGAAAACAACGGCAGTCTTTGGAGTCAAATGTTTTCTAGCTCAGCAGATGATTTCCTGTTTGGAGAATCCGTTGATTTTGCCCAAGCTCATAAAAAGCGGAGGTCGTTCTTTCGTTGTTGGGGTAGCGGCAATGGTGGGCGTTTTTTTAGGGAATCAGGTAAAGGACGAGAAGCCAGAGATGCATGCCTAGTTTGGTGTCGAGAAAGATGATAAAGGTTCTCAACTAGACTTTGTAGCATGCGTCATGTTCGCACAGTGGGCATGAAGAGCCGTCGGGCCAGCGCAGGGCAAAGAGAGCCTGTGGTTTTGCTGATCGGGATCCATCTTGGGAAAGAAATTTGTTTAAACTCAAGCCTGCCTGAAATTGGATCATGTTTTGCCATACAACTCCTCCTGTCGGTTTCTTGAATGTGAGGGTATTATTGCCACGGCACTTGGGACAACAGACGTCCTGCGCTTTTTTTGCTGAGATTGCTTGGTGATCAGAATAACATTAGCTTTTTAGGGAATTATCATAGGGGTAACAATGAATTACAGGAACATATTGTGCTTAAAGTTTTTTTCGGTACTTATTCTGGTAATCACCATCCCTGTTATGTCTCAGGGGGTTTCCTGGGGTATTGCTGCTGATCCTGTCGTTTTCATCAAGGATGCCGTTGATGAAATTATTTTTATTCTACAAGATGAAAAGCTCGCCGTTCCGATTCGCAGGGCGGAGCGGAAAAATCGTGTGGTGACCATTGTCGAAAAGAAATTTGATTTTCGAGAGATGTCAATGCGTGCGCTAGCCAAGCATTGGCAGGAAAGAAGTCCTGAAGAGCAGGACCGATTTGTTCTTTTGTTTAAGACGCTATTGGAGAACACATACATCGCCAAGATAGAAACTTACTCCGGGGAGAAAGTTGTTTTTAAGAAAGCCGCTTTACAGGGGAATAAAGCTATCGTTTATAGTGATCTGATCCGTAAGAACATGGAAACTCCGGTTAATTACAAGCTCAAAAATAATGGTGATCGTTGGCTGGTTTATGATGTAGAGGTGGAGGGGGTTAGTCTGGTGAATAATTACCGGACCCAGTTTGCCAGTATTCTGAGTAAGGAAAATTTTTCCGGGCTTATTATCAGGCTTGAAGAGAAGGTCAGCAAGGGGGCTGTTGAATAAAAAAACCATGGGTACTATTGAAGGAATGGTTTTCGGGAGATATAGGCCTGAGGAACTAAATGATATATTTTCTTTTTTGTCCGCTGATGAGATGGGGGGGTTGTTTGCCTATCTTGAGTTCCGAGAGTGGCAATCCGCGGAAGTTGTGATGAGGATTGGGGATCCTGCTGATTTTATGGGGTTTCTGGTTGAGGGGAAACTTGCCGTCAAGATGGAGGGGATATTCCCCGGTAAATTAATTCTGGTTGCCGTGCTTGAGCGTGGAAGTCTGGTTGGTGAGACCTCCGTTGTTGGGGGAGGGTGTCGGCATGCTACCGTTATTGCCACAGAAAAGAGTCACCTCCTGATCCTCTCTCGCGAAAAGATGGAACTACTGCTTGCGCAGGCGCCTGCTCTTGGTTTGAAATTTTTCCGAAGGATTATTCGTGTGCTAGGTTGTCGTCTGGGCAAGGCGAGTGACCGTCTCTCTCAGTTATTGTAATTAAGAACTTATCCGTAAATAAAATATGATTCCACGGAACAAATATACTATAATTTCCTCCAGGTAGGCATTTAAATCTTGTTTGAAGCTATTTTGTATGTTGTGCGTACGGGTTGCCAATGGAAGGCGCTACCGAAAGAACGGTTTGGCAGCCCAAGTGCGATTCACATCCATTTTTTTAAGGTGGACGCGGTCTGGCTTTTTTCTTTCTCTTTGGAGAGCCGGTCTAGCCGAATACGATGAAATGGAAGGCATCGCTTGGCGATGGCAAAGTATAGATGGCTCCATGACCAAAGCTCCCTGGCTCAAGAATCCGTAGGTCGCAACCCGACTGATAGGGGAAAGAACGGAAGCAACGTCATGTTCTGGTGGAGAAACGTGGGGTCCCGTGTCGATAGTCGTAACCGGAGCAACCAGGCACGATGTGAGTCAGCTTGAACTCGTACTGGAAGAAATTATTATCGACCGTCCCGAGACGGACAAAATCTTTGCGCTGATCGCGGCTACAGTGGTGAATCGGCGCAGCAAGCTATTAAAGATCGGAACTACATCCCCCGCATAAAGCACAGCGCGGAGAAGAAAACCAACCCCTCATACAGAGCCCGCAGGTGGGTGGTTGAAGTCATCCACTCCTGGTTCAACAAATTCAGAAAGTTGCTGGTGAGATATGAAAAACTCACCGAAACCTACGAGGCCCTGCTGCCCATGGCAGCGGCAATAATTGCCTTTAGAAAATCTGGGGCTATTTACGGATAAGTTCTTAATTATATTCTTCAAGTTCTGATATTGCATGCTTGCCGAAGATCTCTTTGGGCGTTGGTGCTAATGAGAAAAAAAGGTCTGACTGTGAATTCACTTGACAACTGTCCGTGTTTATTTATATTGATCTGTTCCATTTTTTGCATTGTAATTTAGGTGATGTGTACGGATAGGGTGGGATGAAATATCAGCGGACGGGTTTTTTTTAGTGTTGACGATGATTCTTGGGTTTCTGGCAATGAGGTCGCCTGTCAAGGGCCAGGAGAGTGTACCGTTTCCCCCCTGAGAAAAGAGGGGGCGGGTTCTGCTTTCTGGTGCCATTAAGCTAGCTCCGTTGTTTTTCAATGCGATCGCTGTCTTGAGTCTTTTGTTTATCCCCCTTGGCTGAAAAGTTTGAGGTCAGTTTTGAGTTGCTTGCCAAAGAGGAAGAGAAGGGTCTTGTCTCGGAATCATTTTGCAAGAGCAGTGAGCTGGATGTTGTTTGTCTTGCGGAACCGGTTGTGGAGCTTTTTCCCGTGCTTGCGCAGCAGGTGTATCTCGGTTTGCCTGAGAAAATACTATGTAATGACCAGTGGTTGGGGTTGTGTCCGGAATACGGGGCCAACTTGAATCGTTGTCCGTGTGATTGTGCCAGAGGGGCGGGTTTCCATTCAATGTTTTGGTAAAGTTGAAGACCCTGTCACTGGTGTTTTCCCCCTGTGTTATTTCTGGCTGAAACGCGTCAGGTTATTCCCCCCCCTTGGGCGTGACTGGCGCTTTGACGATTACCAAGTGATTTTTTTTTGCAACAAAGGGGATGTGTCCCCCCCCCTGTTGACGGCGCGGAGAAAAAACGTGTCATTTGTGTTGAACCTGTTGATTTTTTTTGATAAACCCGTTACAGACAAGAAAAATCTGTAGCCGAGATTTTCCAATTGGAGGAAAAGTAATGGCCTTACCGAAAAGAAGACATTCCCATGCTCGTACCAGAACACGTCGTTCCCATGATGCTCTGGGTGGCGTAACCGTTTCCACCTGCTCGGAGTGTGGCGAGCCGAAGCTTCCGCACCGTCTTTGTCCTGGCTGCGGGGCATACAAGGGTCGTACTGTTGTCAAATTGACCGCAGAGTAATAGAGTTACGCCATGGCGTTGCATATAGCCTTGGATGCCATGGGCGGGGACAGAGGTCCTGAAGAGTTGGTTTTTGGAGCTGTTCAGGCGGTGCATGAATTTGACCTTGAGATCAGCCTAATTGGTGATCAGGTCAGGCTTGCGACCATTCTCGCAACCCATGGCAGTTCTTTCTCCCGGATTCATCTCGTCCATGCCTCCCAGGTTGTTGGCATGGATGAATCCCCCGTTGACTCCATTCGCAGAAAAAAAGACTCCTCCATCATGAAGGCTTTTGTTCTCCACAAAGAGGGCAGGGTTGACGCTGTTGTCAGCGCCGGAAATTCGGGGGCGACTCTGGCTGCAGCTCTTAAGTTGCTTGGCCGGTTGGAGCATGTATCCCGGCCTGGAATAGCGGGCATTTTTCCCACCCTGAAAGGTCCGGTGGTGATGATGGATGTGGGCGCAAACGTTGATTGTCGCGCCGAGCATCTGTTTCAATTCGGGATTATGGCCACCGCTTTTTCTCAAGTGCTCTTTGGCTTGGATCGACCCCGTGTCGGCCTGCTCAGTATCGGGGAAGAGGGGGGGAAGGGCAATGCCCTGGTAAAAAAATCCCACGAATTTTTTCAACAGAGTTCCTTGAATTACATCGGGAATGTTGAAGGCCGGGATACCTTTCAGGGGGATGTTGACGTCATGGTCTGTGACGGATTTGTCGGCAATGTCTGTCTGAAGCTCAGTGAAGGATTGGCCGAGGCGGTCATGGGCATGCTGGGGGAGGAAATTTCAAAGAGCTTTAAAGCAAAGATGGGCTATCTGCTTGCCAGGGATGCCTTTGTTTCCTTTAAGAAACGGGTTGATTATGCCGAGTATGGCGGTGCGCCCCTGCTTGGTATCCGAGGCAATGCCATTATCTGTCATGGACGCTCAAGTGCCGTGGCAATAAAAAATGCCATCCGGGTTGCCTCGGAAATGGCCCGTAACAAGGTCAATGACCGAATCCTTGAGCTTTTTTCCCTTGATCATCTCCTGGTGCAACAGAATGAACCTCTGTCGGCTGAAGCCGCTGTTGCTGGGGGAACTTCATGAGTCGTGCCGTTATCATCGGGACAGGTTCCTGTTTGCCTAAAAGGATTCTCACCAACGAGGATCTTGAAAAGATGGTTGATACCTCCGATGAGTGGATTACCACCCGGACCGGCATCAAGACCCGGCATATTGCCCAGGCAGGGGAGGAAACCTCCCAGCTGGCAAGCGAGGCAGCTCGTCGCGCCCTGGAGATGGCCGGAGTGACCCCGTCGGAGGTTGACATGATCGTTCTCGGGACGATTTCCTGTGAAAAGGCCATGCCTTCCTGCGCTTGTCTTGTGCAGAAGGAACTGGAGGCCGTCAACGCCTTTGCCTTTGACATCAATGCCGCCTGTTCCGGCTTTCTCTACGGCCTTGACCTTGCCGACAAATACATTCATCATAACCCGGACATGAAGATTCTGGTCATCGGCGCGGAGAATCTTTCCTCCCGGACCAACTGGCAGGACCGCAACACCTGTGTGCTTTTCGGAGATGGCGCCGGGGCCTGCCTGGTGACCGGTAACGATCAGGGCCGGGGAATCCTGGCGAGCCAGCTTTATGCGGATGGCCGTTTGTGGGAGCTTCTTCACATGGATAGTGCTCCCAGTCTAAACCCTGATCTCTGCACCCAGGAAAGTGACGGGCCCTTCATCAAGATGGTGGGTAAGGATGTTTTCCGCTACGCGGTTCGGGCCATGTCGGATGCCATCACCGCCGTCCTTGAAAAAGAAGACCTTTCCATCGCTGACATCTCCCTTATTGTACCCCATCAGGCAAATATTCGTATCCTGAAAAGCCTGGCCGATCACCTCAGTGTACCCCTTGAAAAAATCTATATTAATGTGCACAAATATGGTAATACATCGGCGGCGACCGTGCCGATTGCCATGGACGAGGCGAACCGGGAAGGCCGATTGCAGCAGGGAGATCTGCTTCTTATCTGGACTTTTGGCGGCGGTTTTACCTGGGGCGCAGCCCTGGTCCGATGGTAGGCATAGGGAGCGCCATTCCAACCGCATATATCAAAGTAATTGAGGACAAGGGGGCAGAGTGGATTATTTCTTGAGCGAAGAGCAGCAGATGATCGTTGATGTTGCTCGGCAGATCACCGATGAAATGATTGTTCCGCAACGGGCGGAACTGGATGAAACCGAAGACTATCCTCGGGATATCTTAAACGCTATCGCCAAGGCCGATTTGTATGGCCTTTATATCCCTGAAGAATATGGTGGCCTGGGTGGGGGGTGTTTTGACATTGTCCTCGCCCTTGAGCAGTTTGCCCGTGGCTGTACTGGGGTGGCCACCGCCTTTGCCGCCAGCGCCTTGGGCGCATATCCGATTCTTATCTCCGGCAGCGAAGAGTTGAAACAGAAATATATGCCTCTCATCGCCAGCGGTGAGAAATTGGCGGCGTTTGCCCTTACCGAGGCCAATGCCGGCAGCGATGCCTCCGGTATCCAAACCACGGCCGTTCTCGACGGCGACGAATGGGTCTTAAACGGCACCAAGCAGTGGATTACCAATGCCGGGGAGGCCCAAATCTATACGGTTATTGCCATCACCGACAAAAGCAAGGGACCCCGTGGGGCCACTATGTTTGTGGTTGAGGATACCGACCCTGGTTTTTCTTACGGGGTTAAGGAAAAGAAACTGGGTATCCGTTGCTCTTCCACCCGGGAACTGATCTTCAAGGATTGTCGTATTCCCAAGGACCGGGTGATCGGCCGGATCGGCATGGGCTTTATCACCGTGATGAAGACGCTGGATCAGTCCCGTCCGGGTATCGCTATTCTCGGCGTCGGCCTGGGGCAGGGCGCTCTGGATGAGGCGGTTACCTACGCCAAACAGCGGGTTCAGTTCGGCAAACCTATTATCTCCTTCCAGGCCGTCCAGCATATCCTGGCCGATATGGCCATCCAGATCGAGGCGGGCCGCGCCTTGGTGTATTCCGCGGCTAAGCATATCGACGCCCATAAGAATGACATGTCCAAAGCCTCCTCCATGTGCAAGGTGTTTGCCACCGACATGGCGATGAAGGTTACCGTCGATGCGGTACAGGTTCTTGCCGGCTATGGGTATATGCGTGATTACCCGGTGGAGAAGATGATGCGTGACGCCAAGATCCTCCAGATCTACGAGGGCACCAATCAGATCCAGCGTAATGTTATCGGGCAGGAACTCAACAAGGAGTATATGAGGTCCTCATGAAGATCATCGTTTGTGTAAAACAGGTTCCGGACGCCAAGGATGTCCGCCTGGACCCCAAGACCAACACCCTCTCCAGGGAAGGGGTGCAAGCCATCATGAACCCGTACGACCGCCATGCCCTTGAGGAGGCGGTTCGCCTGAAAGAGCAGCACGGCGGCACGGTAACCGTGCTCAGTATGGGACCTCCCCAGGCAGAGGAGATGCTGCGCGAGGCGGTGTCCTGCGGGGCGGATGAGGCGGTGCTCGTTTCGGATCGCGCCTTTGCCGGGGCGGATACCTGGGCAACCACCTATACCCTTGCCATGGCCATTAAGAAGATAGATGATTTTGATCTTATCCTCTGCGGCAAGCAGGCCATTGATGGGGATACCGCCCAGGTGGGTCCCGGCTTGGCGGAGCGTCTTGATATCCCCTTTGTCGCCTATGTGCGCAAGATCAACGACTGCACCGCCAATACCATCCAGGCAGAGCGTCTCATGGATGACGGCTACGATCTGGTTGAGGTGCCGCTGCCTGCACTGTTCACCGTGGTTAAAGAGATCAATGAGCCCAGGATTCCTTCCCTTAAGGGGAAAATGAAGGCAAAAAAGATCGATATCACCAAGCTGACTGCGGTGGATATCGAGGCAGACCCGGAACAGCTGGGGCTTAAAGGCTCTACTACCCAGGTGGTTAAGGTCTTCTCGCCGGAATTGAGGGGGGAGCGGTGCATGCTGGCCGGCACAGCCGGTGAGCAGGTTGCCCAGTTGTATGAGAAATTGTCGCCTCTCCTGTAGACTTAGGAGCCGTTACGAAATAATGAATTAGATTTTAACTATTTCGTTACGGCCCGTTATGCCGGGATTACGGCATTTTTAATGTTACGGCTTCGTAAATGACGGCCTTAGACGAACGGAATTCTCCATGTTACAGATTGATATAGAAGCCTGTATTGGTTGTGGTGTCTGCGAAAGTACCTGCACCTTCGGGGCCATCAAGGTTGAAGGCGGGGTCGCCGTGGTCGGTGAGACCTGCACCCTCTGCGGCAGTTGCGTGGATGTCTGCGAGGTCGGCGCTCTTTCCATTAAGCGGGAGGAAAAGGCTACCAAGGGTAACCTGGCCGACTGGTCCGGGGTCTGGGTTTATGCGGAATGCCGGCATGGCAAGCTCGCCCCTGTTGCCTTGGAACTGCTCGGGGCCGGGCGTAAGCTGGCGGAAAAAAGAGGGGTTCCCCTTTCCGCTGTTCTCTTGGGTGCAAAAATCGAGGGCATGGCCGAAGAACTCATCGCCTACGGTGCCGACAAGGTGTTTGTTGTTGATGATCCGGCCCTGGCCTCTTTTACCGATGATGCGTATGGCAACGCCTTGAGTGCGCTGGCCAAAAAACATAGACCCGAGATCATTCTCGCGGGCGCCACGGCCATCGGCAGATCCTTTATCCCCCGGGTTGCTACCACCCTGGCCACCGGCCTTACCGCCGATTGTACGGATTTGGCGATCCGCGATGAGGATGGGGCACTGCTCCAGACCCGTCCGGCCTTTGGCGGCAATATCATGGCCACCATTGTTTGCCCGCATACCCGCCCACAGATCTCCACGGTGCGGCCGTTGGTGATGAAGCCCCTTGCCAGGGATGCGGGGCGCAAAGGGGAAATCATTACAGTGAATACGGACCCATCCCTGCTCAAGCCCCGCGTCAAGGTGCTTGAGTCGGTGGTTGAGGATCTTGACCGGGTGAACCTCAGCGAGGCCGATATTGTCGTGGCTGGCGGCCGGGGCCTGGAAAATGAGAAGGGCTTTGCCATGATCCGCGAGCTGGCCGATGTGCTGGGCGGGGCGGTTGCCGCCTCCCGGGCCGCAGTGGACAGCGGCTGGATTCCCTATCCCCATCAGGTCGGGCAGACCGGCAAGACCGTGGCCCCCAAAATCTATATTGCCTGCGGGATCTCCGGTGCGATTCAGCATCTTGTCGGGATGCAGTCTGCCGACACCATTATTGCCATCAACCGTGACGCCGATGCGCCGATCTTTGACGTGGCTACCTACGGCATTGTCGGCGATGTCTTCGAGATCGTGCCCAAGCTTATCGAGAAATTTAAAGATAGGAAGAGCGCATGAGCCTGAGCGGAAAAATCGCCGTAGTCACCGGCGGCAGCAGGGGTATTGGCAGGGCTATCTGTCAGCGCTTGGCAGCACTTGGCGCCTTGGTCATCGTCAACTATGTGAGTAATCCTTCCGCTGCGGAAGAGACGGTGCAGAGCATCAAAAGTGCGGGCGGCAAGGCCGAAGCGGTCCAGTTCAATGTCGCCGTTGCCGGCGAGATTGAAGCGGCTTTCAAGAAGATTCTCGAGACGCATGGCCGGGTGGATATCCTGGTGAACAACGCCGGCATCACCCGGGACGGCTTGCTCATGAAGATGAAAGACGAGCAATGGGATGAGGTCCTTAACACCAATCTCAAGGGCGTGTTCCTTTGCACCAAGGCGGTGAGCCGGGCTATGATGAAACAGCGTTGGGGCCGGATCATCAACATCACCTCGGTGATAGGTTTTGCCGGCAACGCGGGCCAAGCCAACTACGCCGCTGCCAAGGCAGGGATTGTCGGCTTTACCAAATCCGTGGCCAAGGAGCTTGCCTCCCGCGGGATTACGGTGAACGGCGTGGCCCCCGGCTATATCGTCACCGACATGACCCGTGATCTTGCCGAAGAGGTCACCAATACGATCAAGGGAGAGATTCCCATGGGGGTGTTGGGCGAGGCCGAGGATATTGCCGGGGCTGTTGCCTATCTGGCTTCTGACGATGCGCGCTATGTGACAGGACAGTTTATCCATGTCAATGGCGGCATGTTCATGTGATATATATTGTAAGAGCAAACTTTTGGTAAGATGTTACCGTAAGCCGTTGTTAAAAAATAACTTGCATAATTTATGATCCCGCGAGCGGCACAAGGTCGTAACTAAGGGAGCAAGAAAGCGCAGGTTGTTTTTTAACGGCACCTAAACAAGCAAGGAGAAAAGATCATGTCTGTACAGGAAAAACTCATTGATATTATTGCCGAGCAGCTGAGTGTTGATAAGGACAAGGTTGTGCCGGGTGCCTCTTTTATTGATGATCTGGGTGCTGACTCCCTTGATCTGGTTGAGCTGATCATGGCCATGGAAGAGGCGTTTGATATTGAGATCGCCGATGATGTGGCGGAAAAGATCACCACCGTGCAGAACGCCATTGACCATGTCAACAAGGTTGCTGGTTGAGCCGAACAGTTTTTTGTCGGCAGCAAGGATTTAGCGGGAACAACCGAGGGCTGACCTTGGTGGGTGATTGCGCCTGCCAGGGCTGTTCTTTCTCTGCAAACAGATGGTGAGGATCAGCGTGGGCAGAAGAGTCGTGGTCACAGGAGTTGGACTGGTTACTCCCCTGGGAACAGGCGTGGAGAAAACCTGGAGTGCGCTGTGCGCAGGCAAGAGCGGTATCGGCCCGATTACCCGGTTCGACGCCAGCGAGGTCGGGGTTAACATCGCCGCCGAGGTCAAGGATTTTCAGGTTGAGGATCATATCGACAAGAAGGTCGCCAAACACCTCGACCTCTTTGTCCAGTATGCCGTTGCCGCAGCCGGGGAAGCATTGAAAGATGCTGCGTTGCAGATTACCGATGAAAACGCGCCTCGGGTAGCCAGTATCATGGGCTGCGGACTTGGCGGCTTGCCCACCATAGAAAAATATCATCAGGTGGCCATGGAAAAGGGGACCAAGCGCATTACCCCCTTTTTTATCCCCATGGTTATCCCCAATATGGGCGCCGGGCAGATTTCCATTATTTACGGCGCCAAGGGGCCGAATCTTTCTCTCACCACGGCCTGCGCAGCAGGCACCCACGCGGTGGGCGAGGCGTTTCGCTCCATTGTCAACGATGAATGTGATGTGGCCGTTACCGGCGGCAGCGAATCGGTCATCTGTCCTCTGGCGGTTGGCGGTTTTCATGCGATGAAGGCGCTGTCCACCCGCAATGACCAGCCGGAAAAAGCCTCCCGCCCCTTTGATCGGGACCGGGACGGCTTCATTATTTCCGAAGGGGCCGGCGTCCTCATTCTCGAAGAGTTGGAGCATGCCAAAGCCCGCGGCGCCAAGATTTATGCCGAGGTTGTCGGGTACGGCCTGAGCAGCGATGGCTACCATATGGCCGCGCCTCCCGAGGATGGCAACGGAGCGTCCCGTTGCATGCAGATGGCTTTGAAGGATGCGGGCATGCAGCCGGAAGATGTTGACTATATTAACGCCCATGGCACCTCGACCCCGTTGAACGATGTGGTTGAAACCCGGGCCATTAAAACGGCTTTCGGCGACCAGGCTTACAAGCTGGCCATCAGTTCGACAAAGTCAATGACCGGGCATATGCTGGGCGGAGCGGGGGGGATCGAAGCGGTCTTTACCGCCCTGTCCATCAAGCACCAGATTGCTCCGCCGACCATGAATCTGGAAAACCCGAGTCCCGAGTGTGATCTGGATTATGTCCCCAATCAGGCGCGCAAGATGAAGATCCGGGCCGCCATGTCCAATTCCTTTGGCTTCGGCGGGACCAACGCGGTTTTGATCATGAAGCAATACGAGGGTAAATCGTGAAGATTGCCATTGGTTGCGATCATGGCGGCATCAGCCTCAAGGACGAAATCGTTCCGCTTCTTCAGGAGCTGGGTCATACGGTGGATGACAAGGGCTGTTTTTCCACCGAGTCTGTCGATTACCCTGACTTTGCCAAGGCTGTTTGCGCTCAGGTGCAGAACAACAGCTGTGAGCGTGGGATACTGATCTGCGGCACTGGGGTGGGTATGTCCATGGCGGCCAATCGTTTTGAGGGGATTCGGGCGGCTCTCGGCAATGAGCTGTTTACCGCGCGGATGAGCCGGGAGCACAATGACGCCAACGTGCTTTGTCTTGGCGCCAGGGTTATCGGCCCTGGTCTGGCCATGGAAATAGTCCGGGCCTGGGTCAGCACGGAATTTGCCGGGGGCAGGCACCAGCGGCGGATTGACATGTTCTAGAAAACGGGCTTGCCCTGTTGCGGGCCCCATGCACGGTTTTTTTTGCGCGGCCGGAATTACCTGGAGTAATTTTTCGGCCGTGATTATTTCGCCTGATACATAACCATGAAGGATACTGCTGTGTCGTATTTGAAAGAGAGTGATCCGGATGTGTACAATTCCATCCGCCATGAGTTGGCAAGGCAGAGTAATCAGCTCGAACTGATTG
>JBAZCG010000066.1:15718-19693 GCA_041671085.1 Desulfurivibrionaceae bacterium
CGAGGCGGTGCTTGAGGCCCAGGGCTCCATTTTCACCAATAAGTACGCCGAGGGGTATCCTGGAAAGCGCTACTATGGCGGCTGCGAATACGCCGACCAGATCGAATCCCTGGCCATCGAGCGAGCCCTGAAGATCTTCGGCGCCGAATACGCCAATGTCCAGCCCCATTCCGGCAGCCAGGCCAACATGGCGGTCTATTTTTCCTCGCTACAGCCGGGAGATATGGTCCTCGGCATGGATCTGGCCCACGGCGGCCATCTCACCCACGGGGCAGCGGTGAATTTTTCCGGGCAGCTCTACAAGTTTGTTTCCTACGGGGTGAACCGGGAAACCGAGCGCATCGACATGGTCGAGGTGGAGCGCATCGCCCTTGAGCAGAGGCCGAAGATGATCGTGGCCGGGGCGAGCGCCTACCCCAGGGTTATTGATTTTGCCGGGTTCCGTGCCATAGCCGATAAGATCGGCGCCCTGTTCATGGTGGATATGGCCCATATCGCCGGGCTGGTTGCGGCCGGGGTCCATCCCTCGCCGGTGCCTTACGCCGATTTCGTCACGACTACCACCCACAAGACCCTGCGCGGTCCGCGGGGCGGCTTGATCCTGGCCAAGGGTGAGTTCGGCAAGAAGCTGGACAGCAAGATCTTCCCCGGCATTCAAGGCGGCCCGCTGGTGCATGTCATCGCGGCCAAGGCCGTGGCCTTCAAGGAGGCCATGGGGGAGAAATTCAAGCAGGATCAGGCCCAGGTGGTCAAAAACGCCCAGGCCTTGGGAGAGGGGCTGGTTCGTCACGGCTTCCGCTTGGTTTCCGGCGGTACCGACAATCATCTCCTTCTCGTTGATCTGAGCAACAAGGGAGCAACCGGCAAAGAGTCGGAAGAGGCCTTGGAAGCGGCCGGGCTTACCGTGAACAAAAATGCCATCCCCTTTGACCAGCAGAGCCGCTTTGTCACCAGCGGGGTGCGGATCGGCACGCCGGCCGTGACCACCCGTGGTCTCAAGGAGCCGGAAATGGCCAAGGTGGCCGATTGGATCAACCGGGCCATCGAGAACCGTCAAAATAAGGAAGCCCTGAACACCATCCGGCTTGAAGTTCGCGCCCTGTGCGATACTTTCCCCCTGTATCCTGACATGGCGCGGGATAAAGAGTAGCCGATCATGACAGACACCCGCCCGTCCTGGGACGAATATTTCATGGGTATCACCGAGATGGTGGCCCAGCGTTCCACCTGCTTGCGCCGCAAGGTGGGCGCTATTCTGGTCCGGGACAAACGCATCATCGCCACCGGCTACAACGGAGCCCCGGCCAAGGTCAGCCATTGTTTGGATATCGGCTGCCTTCGTGAGCAGCAGGGAATTCCCTCCGGGGAGCGGCATGAACTCTGTCGCGGTCTGCATGCCGAGCAGAACTCCATTATCCAGGCGGCGCTGCACGGTTTCAGTATTGAGGGCGCCACCCTGTACTGCACCAATATGCCCTGCTCCATCTGTAGCAAGATGCTGATCAATGCACGAATTGAAAAAATCTATTATAAAGAGGGATATGCCGACAACCTTTCCTCTTTGCTGTTGGCCGAAGCCAAAGTTCCTGTTGTCCAGCTGGGGTAGTGCTCAATAGCCTCAATTCTGTCCCGGCGCAGATCTCGTTAAGGCGAAGTTATGAAATGTCCGTACTGCGGTCATCTGGAAAATCGGGTTGTTGACTCCCGCCTGAACAAGGATTTTACCATCACCCGTCGCCGTCGGATGTGCGATGCCTGTAGTCGCAGGTTTACCACCTACGAGCGGCTTGAAGTGACCATGCCCATGCTGATAAAGAAGGATGGGCGCCGCGAGGCCTGGGACCGACACAAAGTGGTGGAAGGGTTGCAGAAGGCTTGCGAGAAGCGACCGGTCAGCATGGAGCAGATCGATGAGTTTGTCGATTCCCTGGAGCGGGAGCTTCAGGACATGGGCGAACGCGAGATCCCGGTGAGGCTTGTTGGGGAGCGGGTCATGGACGGCCTGCGCAAGCTCGACGGCGTGGCCTATGTCCGTTTTGCCTCCGTGTACCGGCAGTTTAAGGATTTGAGCGAATTCATGGCCGAGTTGAAAGGCATGTTGGGCGGCCCGGAAGAAACAGCGGAATGAAAGACGACCGCGCCTGGATGCAGCTGGCCATCAAGGAGGCGAAAAAAGGGCTGGGACGCACCTCGCCCAATCCCTGTGTCGGCGCGGTGGTTGTCAAAAATAACCGGCTCATTGCCACGGGCTATCATCACCAGGCCGGGACCCCCCATGCCGAAGTGCATGCTCTCCGGACGGCAGGGGTAAAAGCTCGGGGCGCCACTATTTACGTGACCCTGGAGCCCTGCAACCATACGGGAAAAACTCCCCCTTGCACCCAAGCCATTCTAGCGAGCGGGATCAAGCGGGTGGTGGTCGGCATGCTCGATCCCAATCCGCTCGTTGCGGGCGGGGGTTGTAAGACCCTTGCCGATCGTGGCCTTGAGGTTATGCAGGGCGTGCTGGCCGAGGAATGCCGGAGCTTGAACCGGCCATTCAGCAAGCATGTCACCACCGGCTTGCCCTGGGTGATCATGAAGGCCGGGATGAGCCTGGATGGCCGTTTGGCCCTCGCCTCAGGCCAGTGCAGTTGGATTACCAACGAGCAATCCCGGCGCCGGGTGCATCGTCTGCGTGATCGTGTGGACGCCATCCTCATCGGCAGCGAGACAGCCCTGTGCGACGATCCCGCCCTTACCACCAGATTGCCGGGCCGCAAGGGCAGGGACCCATTGCGGGTTATTTTGGATACCGCACTCAGACTGCCGGTTTCTGCCAGGATGCTGCAACAGGCATCAAATGCCCCAACCTGGATCTTTTGCGGGCCGGAGGTGGATGTGAAACGGGCCGAGGCCCTGGTTGCGGCCGGCGCGGTCATCAAGCAGGTCCGGCTCGATGAGGCAGGCCAGCTTGATCTTGCTGCGGTGCTCTGCGAGCTTGGCCGGGCGCAGCTCACCAGTGTTCTGGTCGAAGGGGGCAGCCGGGTGCACGGCGCTTTTCTGCGGGCCAATCTGGTGGACGAGGTGCAGATCTTTGTGGCCCCGATCTTTATCGGCAACGACGGCGTGCCTCTTGTGGACTCCCTTGGCCTGCAACAGATTACGGAGGCCCCCCGCTTCAGCACCACCAAGGTGCGGCGGTTTGGCAACGATGTGTTGATCGAAGGGTTGATCGAAAAACAGCTTGTAGCTGGCAGCTGATAGCTGACTGCTTAGGAAGGAATATGTTTACCGGGATCATACTGGGGCAAGGCAGGATACTGGAAAAAAGGCCGGTCGGCGGTGGGATGCTCTTTGCCATCGCCGCGGATTTTGATCTGCCCGAGCCTGCGGAAGGCGAGTCCATCGCGGTCAACGGGGTCTGTCTCACGGCCAAGGAGATCAACGGAAGGCGTTTCGTGGTCGATGTTTCGCCGGAAAGCCTGAACCGCACCAATCTCGGGAATCTGGCCGTTGGCAGCCTGGTCAATCTGGAGCGCGCCCTGCGCCTCAGCGACCGGCTGGGCGGGCATATGGTCAGCGGGCATGTGGACGCCACGACCCCCATGTTGACCCGCCAGCCTGTCGGGGATTTCGTGCTGTTCAGCTTCCAAGTGCCCGTAGGTTTCGGTAGGTATATCATCGAAAAAGGCTCCATCGCCATTGACGGCATCAGTCTTACTGTCAATAGTGTTGACGATAAAGCTTTTTCCGTTTCCATCATTCCCCACACCCTCGGGGTTACCACCCTGGGCGCGCTGAAACAGGGGAGCGTGGTGAATATTGAAGTGGATTTGATCGGTAAGTATGTGGAAAAATTGCTCTCCGCCAAGGATGCAGACGGCGGGGGGGTGGAATCAAGAATCAATTCCGTTTTTCTGGCTGAGCACGGCTTTTTGAAATAAGGTGCCAGGCCTACAGGCGGCGAAAGTTTTGAGGTGAAGATCATGGCGG
>JBAZCG010000067.1:0-19585 GCA_041671085.1 Desulfurivibrionaceae bacterium
ACCGGCGGCTGATCCGCTGGCCCGATCTGTTGCCGCTTCTGCCCTTTACCGTGGTGGGCGTTTCCACCGGTCTTTTTCTGCACACGGTTTTGGCGCCGGGCAGTTTGCTCCTCGCCCTTTCCATCTTTATCATGCTCTATGCGGTGTATGCTCTGCTGCCGTTTCCGCCCCTGCACGGCGGGCGTTGGCTGGCCGGGCCTGCCGGATTGCTGGGGGGCACGGTGGGTGCGCTTTTCGGCACCGGCGGGCCGTTTTATGTGATCTATCTGACTCTGCGGCAGCCGGATAAAACCGAGTTTCGCACCACCATCGCCACGATCTTTGTGATCGACGGGCTTTGCCGGATCGTGGGCTTTTCCCTGAGCGGTTTTTATACCCTGCGGATCATGGCGTTTTTCGTGGGGATCATGCCCGTTGCCGCCCTGGCCCTATGGCTTGGCGGTAAGGTGCATCTGCGGCTCAGTCATACGGCCTTTGTCCGGTTGGTCAGTGTGATTTTATTGGGCAGTGGGCTTGCCTTATTGGTGAAGGCGCTTAAGGTCTAGCAGATATTCCGGTACACAACAAGGGAGGCCCCATGCACACCCTCGCACAGCTCAAAAAATATTCCGCCGAACTGGTTGACCTGCACCACACCCTGGCCCTCATGCAATGGGATCAGGAGGTGCGCATGCCCCGCCGTGCCGCGGAAGGCCGGGCCGAGCAGTTTGCCACCCTGAGCGGACTGGTCCATCGCCGAGAGGTGGCCGAAGAGCTTGGCGCTCTGCTGGCGCAAGCCGAGGCGCAGCAGGAATCGCTGTCCGTGGAGGATCGCGCCCTGGTGCGGGTCATGCGCCGGAGCTACGACCAGAACACCCGGTTGCCCGAGGAGTTTGTCGCCGAGTTTTCCCGCCTCACCTCCCAGGCCCAGATGGCCTGGCTCGAGGCCCGGGAGCAGTCCGATTTTGCCATTTTTCAACCCCTGCTGGAACGGCTGGTGGTCATGGCCCGGCAGCAGGCCGAATATCTGGGCTACGCAGCCCATCCCTACGACGCGCTGCTCGATCTCTACGAGGAAGGGCTCACCACGGTGCAGGTGGAAAGCATGTTTGCCGAGCTGCAAGCCCCCCTGGTTGCCATGGTCAAGAAATTTGCCGGACGCCTACCCCCCTTGTCCTTTGCCGAGCCCTTTGCCCTGGCCGGTCAGGAGCAGTTTGCCCAACACCTCCTGGTGGCCATGGGTTTTGATTTTGCCCGAGGCTGCCTGGCCCGCTCGGCCCATCCCTTCACCACCACCCTGGGGCACCACGACCGGCGCATCACCAACCGCTATGCCCCCAAGAGCCTGGATTTTATCTTCGGCGCCTTGCACGAAGGTGGCCACGCCCTCTACGAGCAGGGCATCGCCGAGGGGTTGGCCCACAGCCATCTTGATGACGGGGTTTCCCTGGGGATACACGAGTCGCAATCCCGGTTTTGGGAAAATGTCGTGGGGAGGGGCCGACCATTCTGGCAGCGGTTTTTCCCGGAGCTGCAACAGGCATTTCCGGTCCAGTTTGCGCACACGGAGCTGGATGCGTTTGTCCGGGGCATAAACGCCGTGACCCCTGGGTTGATCCGGGTGGATGCCGACGAGCTGACCTACAACCTCCACGTCCTGATCCGTTTCGAGATTGAGAAGGGGCTGATCGAGGGGAGCCTGGAGGTTGCCGAGTTGCCTCGGGTTTGGCGGGAGAAATACCGGCAGTATCTTGGGGTGGAGGTGGAATCCGACGCCGACGGAGTTTTGCAGGACATCCATTGGGCCCACGGCAGCTTTGGCTATTTCCCCACCTACACCATCGGCAACCTGGCTTCGGCCCAGATCTGGGAGGCCTATAAACGGTACGATGCCGATTTTAGCCAGACCCTTGCCGAGGGGAATCTTGCCAAGGTTAAGGAGTGGCTGGTTCGGGAGATCCATGGCCACGGCAGCGTCTATCTGCCCCAGGAGCTGCTGGTGCGGGTAACGGGCGCGCCGCTTTCCGCTCGGCCTTTTCTTGCCTATCTGGAGGAAAAGTTCAGCACTCTGGTTGGTTGATCCTTGGCGTTGGGTTGGACGGGGGGTGTGTTTCGGATGAAATAAATCTGTTCATTTCTTTGCTTGCCCAAAGAAACGAACCAGCAGCGAAGCGGCGAAGAAAGGGCCCCCTGTGTCTCTTGTCCTGCCGCGCCTCGCAGACGGGGCGAAAAAAAACGCGGGAGGTACGCGAAGCCACATAGTGGCGGAGACTCCGACTGTTTGAGGGCGAAGCCCGAGTTTTTCCGCGTCCCGCCCTCGGCGAGAAGCAAGGGAAGCCCGTAGGGCCAGGACTGGCTGGGGTGCCGTTTTCTTGTTTCTTCTTTTGGGCACGCAAAAGAAGAAAGAGAGAACAGCAGAAAGGGCCATCCTCTCTCTTTTTCCGGAATTCCCGGATGAGCCTGATTTTAGCGGCAAATCTCGGCCGGAGAGAGTACAATCAAACACTTGATCCGTTATCTATACCGCATACAATAAAGAAATTCATGAGAGCTGTTATGGTACATCTTCGTTTGTTCGTGGCGACGGCGCTGTTTTTTTGTGCGCTCGCCATGAGTGTCTCCCCGGTCCAGGCCGCCCAGGACCCCTTTCCCCTCTACGATTGCGTCACGCCCAATGTGGCTTTCTGGTGTGATATCTATGGTAAGTATCCCTCCTCCCAGGGGGTGCTCCACGACAAGCGTGATCTGCGCATTATCTACGAGGTGCTGGATGTCGAGGGAGTCTGGGAAACCAGCGCCCGCGAACGGGACCGGCAAAGGATAGAAAGGGCTAAGGAGAGGTATCTGGAAATTCTCAGGGCCCTGGCCGCAGGCGCTCCCCCGCAGAGCAGGGAGGAAAAGCGGGTGGCTGGGCTTTTCGGGCCAAAGGCCACGGCGGAGGATTTCCGGCTGGCCCAGGACAATATCCGTTTCCAGTCCGGCCAGAAGGATAATTTTCGGGCAGGGTTGATCCGTTCCGGCGCCTATCTGGAGGAGATCAAGCAGATCATGGCGAGCTACGGGGTGCCCGAGGATCTCGCCTATCTGCCCCATGTGGAGTCATCCTTCAACTACAAGGCATACAGCAAATTCGGCGCGGCCGGCATCTGGCAGTTCACCGAATCCTCGGGCAAGCAGTTCAATTTGGACGTGGACTATGCCATCGACGAGCGTCGCGATCCGATCAAGGCCACCCATGCTGCAGCAAAGATGCTTCGGCATAATTACGAGTTGCTCGGCACCTGGCCTTTGGCGGTGACGGCCTACAATCACGGGGTCAATGGCATGATGCGGGCCAAGGCGGCCAAAGGGGATTATGAAAGAATTTTCCAGGAGCATGAAAGCGAGCTGTTCAAGTTTGCTTCGCGGAATTTCTATTCGGAGTTTCTCGCCGCCCGGGAAGTGGCCAAAAACTACAAGACCTTTTTCGGCCCGCTTCCCATCGAGCCGCCGGTCAACAGCAAGGCCGTGCTTTTGCCCAACTATGCCCTGGTGGGCGATCTGGTCAAGTACCTCAAGGTTGACCTGGAAACCTTCAAGGCCTTGAACCCGGCTCTGCGCGAACCGGTGTACCTCGGCCAGAAACTGATTCCCAAGGGCTACGAGGTCCGGGTGCCGCAGCAGGGCAAGGCTGTGCGGCTGGCGGACAATATCCCGCCGGAGATTTTCAAGGAGGATCAGGCGCAAACCAATATGTATCAGGTGCGTCAGGGAGATACCGCCTATTCCATCGCCCTGACCCATGGCGTCACGGTGGTTGATCTTTTGCGGGGCAATGGGCTTGATGAGCAGGCAGTGATCTGCCCTGGCCAGAATCTGCGTATTCCAAGCGCGGGTGAACGCGGGGCGCTGGTCGCCGTGGTCGGGAAGAAGGCGGAGCCCCAGCGACCATCCGGCCTTACTCCTGTGGTCTCCGGCGAAAAGCCGACACCGCAGTCCGGGGGCGAGGTGGTGTCTCTGGTGAAATTGACGGGCGCGCCTGGTTCGGCGCCTTCGGCTCAGCCGCCGAAGGCCGCCTCGGGACCGGAGACGACCACCGCGCCAGCTGCGGCGAAAGCCCCGGCCAAGGGTGCCCAGTGTCCGTCCCTGACTCCGGCCAAGGTGCTGGGCAATCTCGGGGTGGAGGTGGTCAAAAAGCAGGGCAAGACCTATGGCACCGTCCGGGTGGAGGCCGAGGAAACCCTGGGACATTACGCACGCTGGCTCGGGGTTCGGGCCTGGGATCTGCGCCATTTGAACGGTTTGCGCTACGAGCAGGCCCTGGCGGTGAACCAGCAGATCAAGATCCCCCTTGTCAAGGGGAGCAAGGAGCGGTTTGAGGCCCAGCGTTATGAGTTTCACAAGGAAATGGTGGAGGATTTCTTCGCCGCATACCGACTGGTGGAAGGCACCCGCAGCTACCGGGTGAAGCAGGGGGATACCATCTGGTCCCTGTGTCAGAGCGAATTTGAGCTGCCTTTCTGGCTGATCAGAAAATACAATCCCTCCGTTGACTTTACCCAGATGAAACCGGGCCTGCATCTGGTGGTGCCCCGGGTTGAGTCGATTCGCTGATAGACTTTCGGACTGATTCCATGGATGCCCAACCCAAAACGATTCTGCTCAAAGATTACCGTCCGTCTGCGTACGCCATCGAAGAGGTGGCGCTTGCGGTGGACCTGTTCGAGGAGCGGGCGGGGGCCTGTTCCCGCCTGGTCTGCCGCCGCAACACCCAGGCTGCGCCTGGCTCCCCCCTTGTGCTCCAGGGCCGGAATCTGGTGCTTCAATCCGTTGCCATCGACTCCGTTGCCCTTGGCCCGGACCAGTATCGGCTCGACGAGGAAAGCCTCACCATTCTCACGGTGCCGGAGCGGTTCGAGCTTACCGTCGAAACCGAGCTCTATCCCCAGAACAATACCTCCCTCGATGGGTTGTACCGTTCCAGCGGCAATTTCTGCACCCAGTGCGAGGCCGAGGGGTTCCGCAAGATCACCTATTTTCTCGACCGACCCGATGTTCTGGCCCGCTACGAGGTCACCATCACTGCGGAGCAGCAGCGCTATCCGGTGCTCTTGGCCAACGGCAACCTGCTCGAGTCCGGACCGCTGCCTGAAGGCCGCCATTACGCGCGCTGGCAGGACCCCTTTCCCAAGCCCTCCTATCTCTTTGCCATGGTGGCAGGCAATCTGGTCAAGATCGCTGATACCTTTACCACTTGCTCAGGCCGTCCGGTTGCCTTGGAGATTTATGTGCAGGCGCATAACCGGGATAAATGCGGGCATGCCATGGCCTCGCTGATAAAGGCCATGCGCTGGGACGAAGAGGCCTTTGGTCTTGAGTACGACCTCGACCAGTACATGATTGTGGCGGTGGATGATTTCAATATGGGTGCCATGGAAAACAAGGGGCTCAACGTCTTCAACTCCAAGTATGTGCTGGCCCGGCCCGATACCGCCACGGATGCGGATTACGAGGGGATCGAGGCGGTCATCGCCCACGAGTATTTTCACAACTGGACCGGCAACCGGGTTACCTGTCGGGACTGGTTCCAGCTGAGCCTCAAGGAAGGGCTCACCGTGTTTCGCGACCAGCAGTTCACCGCCGATCAGATCTCTGCCGCAGTCAAACGCATCCACGATGTCCGGCTTTTGCGCAACGTGCAGTTCCCCGAGGACAACGGTCCCATGGCCCATCCGGTGCGGCCCGATTCCTTCATGGAGATCAACAACTTTTATACCGTCACCATCTACGAGAAAGGGGCCGAGATCATCCGGATGCTCCACACCCTGCTGGGACGAGAGTTATTCCGGCAGGGGCTGGCTCTGTATCTCACCCGGCATGACGGCCAGGCCGCCACCACCGATGATTTTGTCCAGGCCATGGCCGAGGTCTCCGGCCGCGATCTCTTGCAGTTTAAGAGCTGGTACACCCAGGCCGGTACCCCGCAGCTCACGGTGCAGACCGATTATGACGGTCAGGTCCATACCTATACTCTGACCTTGGAGCAAAGCACCCCCCCCACCCAGGGACAGCCGGAAAAGGAGCCGCTCCATATCCCGATTGCCCTTGGCTTGCTTGACAGTGAGGGCAGGGAGATGGAACTGACCTGCCCGGAACGGCAGGGGGAAGCGGAACGCGGCCTGTTCGAGCTGCGCGGAGCCAAGGAGATCATCCGTTTCAACGGGGTGGCGGAAAAGCCGCGCCTCTCGATCCTGCGCAATTTTTCCGCGCCGCTCAAGGTTGCCTACGATTGTGACGAGGAAGAGCTGCTCTTTCTCTTCCGCCATGACCAGGACCCCTTCAACCGTTGGGAGGCGGGGCAGTGTCTGGCCAGCCGGTTGCTCCTGGGGCTGGTGGAGGATTTCCGGGGCAGCCGTCCCCTACAGCTTGACCAAAGGTTTGTTAAGGACTGCGGTCGGCTGCTTGAGGGAGAGGGCGGAGGCGATAAGGCCTTTCTTGCCCTTTTGCTCACCCTGCCCTCGGAGGAGTACCTGGCCGAACAGATGGAGGTGGTGGATGTCGAGGCAATTCACGCCGCCCGCGCCTTTGCCCGGCAGACTCTGGCCCGTTCCTTGCGTCCCACGTGGGAGCAAACGTATCAGGCCAACCGGGCTGACGGCCCATACCATTACGAACCTGCGCTGGCAGGGCAGAGGGCGTTGCGCAATCTTTGTCTCTCCTATCTTGTGACCCTGGAGGACGATGGGGCTGTCCAGCTGGCCCTGGCCCAGTTTCGCGGGGCGGATAACATGACCGACCAGATGGCGGCCTTTGCCGCCTTGGCCCATTCCGCCCGCCCGGAGCGGCAGCAGGTCATCGCTGATTTTTACCAGCAATGGCAGGGTGATCCCCTGGTGCTGGACAAGTGGTTCGCCGTCCAGGCCACGGCCCCGTTGCCGGAAACTCTGGCCGAGGTGCAAGCGCTCATGCAGCATCCGGCCTTTCAGCTGAAGAACCCCAACAAGGTCCGCTCCCTGATTGGCTCTTTTGCCGCACGTAACCCGCTCTGTTTTCACGAGGTGTCCGGCAGGGGTTATAATTTTCTGGCCGAACAGATTCTGGCCCTTGACCCGCTCAATCCGCAGATTGCTGCCCGTCTGGCGGCCCGGCTCGGACGGGGAGCACGCTATGATGAGGCCCGGCGAGGCTTGATGCGGGGTCAGCTGGAGCGGATTGGTGCCAGCCCAACCTTATCCCGCGATGTCTACGAGGTGGTGAGCAAGAGCCTGGGGTGAAAAGCTTGGTGAAGATGGCAGCTTCCTCAAATTCCCTCCCCCCTGGCGGGGGAGGGCTAGGGAGAGGGGGAAGAGTTGCAAGAAAATGGTGCCGGATCGAGCTTCACCCCCCCCCCCAGCCCCTCCCGTCAAGGGAGGGGAGCTTTTGCGACTTCGGATGCGTATTGCACGACCATCATTGCCTGAATAACCGGATTTCTTAGACCAACAGACAAAGAGGTGCGCACATGGATATTTCCAAAACGATTGCCGAGATGAAAAAGAACCCCGCCTTTGCCGAGAACGTGGGGATGGTCCTGGTCCACAACGGCGTGGTCCGGGCCTGGTCGCGCAAGACCAGGGAGGGGGTCACCTCCCTGGAGGTCACTCCGGATCAGGAAAAGGTCGAGGCGATCCGTCGGGAATTTCTGCAAAAGCCCGGGATCTTCGACATCGTGATCGAGGCTAAGAGCGGCCGCTTCCAGCCCGGCGACGATCTGCTGTTCATCATCGTGGCCGGTGATATCCGCGAGAACGTGAAACCGGTGCTGGGTAAACTGTTGGACCGCATCAAAACCGAGGCCATCGTTAAAAATGAAGTGATGCTGGCCTGATTTATTTGCGAGCAAACTCTTAAACTTCACCCTTGCAAAAATGCGGGAATCCGGTTAGTAAGGTGCCGCACGGTGTTTTTTTTTGACTTTGATTGTGATTGCCACAGGGAGATAGCAAGTATGTATTCCGCTTCTGATTTTCGCAAAGGCTTAAAGGTTCAGATCGACGGCGAACCGTATATCATGACGGATTTTTCCTTTTCCAAGCCGGGCAAGGGCCAGGCTCTGTACCGCGCCCGTCTGCGGAACATGATCACCGGCAATGCCTTTGAAAAGACCTTCCGCTCCAACGACAAGCTGGAAAAGGCCGCTCTCGAGGAGCGGACCATGCAGTTCCTCTACAAACAGGGGGATGAATATTTCTTCATGGACAATGTCTCCTTTGAGCAGCTGGAGATGTCCAAGGCGCAGCTGGGCGATGCCGTCAATTTTCTCACCGACAACATGGACGTGGAGGTGTTGCAGTACAATGGCCGTCCCATCGGCGTTACCCTGCCCAACTTCGTCAGCCTCAAGGTCGCCCAGTCGGATCCATGGGTCAAGGGGGACACCAGTGGCAGCGACTCCAAGCCCGTAACCCTGGAAACCGGATATGTGGTCCAGGTGCCGCCCTTTATCGAAGAGGGCGACAAGTTGCAGATCGACACCCGCACCGGGGTGTATGTGACCCGGGTAAAAGAGTGATCCTTTTTCTGACGGACACTAATTAGGGGGATGTCCCTGATACTGCATCGACAACTATTATGATTCCTATACACGGCCTGCATTTGCGGGCCGTTCTCATTCAAGCCCTGCGCACCTTTTTCATCGACCGAGGCTATCTCGAGGTCGAAACCCCCATCCGTATCCCTGCCCCAGCCCCGGAAGCCCATATCGTGCCGCTGACCAGTGAGGGCTGGTTTCTGCAAACCTCGCCGGAGCTGTGCATGAAGCGGCTGCTGGCCGCAGGCATCCCCAAGATTTTCCAAATCTGCAAGTGCTTCCGCAAAGGCGAACGCGGCGACCGCCATCTGCCCGAATTCACCATGCTGGAGTGGTATGCAACCCAAAGCGACTACCGCGATCTGATGGCGGACTGCGAGGCATTGCTGCGCCACCTGGCTGTAGCTATGGGCAAGGAGGGGGTGCTGGAATGGCAGGGGTGCAGGATCGACCTTGGGCCGGAGTGGGAGCGGATCACCGTGGCCGAGGCCTTCCGCCGTTATGCGCCCTGCACGGTGGAGGAGGCGTTGGCCAGGGACCAGTTCGATGAGATGCTGGTGGAGCATGTGGAGCCGCATCTGGGCATGACAACCCCCACCTTTCTCTGCGATTACCCTGCGGCGCTGGGCTCCTTGGCCCGGCTTTCCCCAACCGATCCAACGGTGGCCGAGCGCTTCGAGCTGTATGTAGCCGGGCTGGAGCTGGCCAACGGCTTTTCTGAGCTGGTTGATCCCGTGGAGCAGCGGGACCGGTTTGTGGCGGAGCAGGAGAGTATCCGGGGGCTGGGTCGTGATCCTGGACCCATGCCGGAACCGTTTCTTGAGGCCCTTGAAGCAATTCCCCCTGCTGCGGGTATTGCCTTGGGGGTGGACCGGCTGGTCATGCTCTTTGCCGGGGCAGAGCGCATCGATCAGGTGGTGGCGTTTATGCCGGAGGGGTTGTAGGGGGTGGTATCTGACGTTGTAAGGAACATTGTCAAATGATCACAATTATTACATTGGCTTATTGTGAGCAATATCTTCAGTGCCATTAAGCCCAAACCATATCCACGCATCATCTTCACTTGAGATTTTAAAATTGATATTTTTCATGATAACATCGCTGAATCTTTGTGGACTTTCAATTATAAGCGGTTCAGTAGACAACTCCTGACATTCCCCGATTAAAATTCTGAACTCACGTTGATATTCGTAGTTTGTATTTTTACACGCTGGAGACCAGTCTGTAAAATTTTCACTGTAAACAACTTCTCCAGCTTTAACTTCATGTTTTGTGAGTGTTTTTATACGGTTGATAAATTGATTTATTTTTGATGGTTGTATGTAGGCGTAGTTGAGTCCAAACTCACTTCTGATTCGTTTTATGTCTTTTACTAAACTTTCAAGCTCTTCATCATTTATGGGCATTCTTAAAATGGTCCAGCAATGCAACCAGCTATCTTTCGCACCAGTAGCTCTGAAAGTAATGTTTGTTAATCCTCCGATGGAATGACCTTCGACGACGATTTTTGCTCCTGTGTCGCCACGATTTTTTCTGAAAGACCATGTGCAACATTCTGTGCAGTCTGCGACGCCATCTTTATCATGAAGTCTGTAAAATTCTGGCGTATTACAAAATATTTTACCATTACAGAGTTGATCGAGGTGATCTTCATTTCTAAAGAATTTTATAATCCCGAGGATATCACCTTCTTTCATGATTTATACTTTCCAGTATGACATTAATATTGTCCGGATGATACATTATTGCCTGCCGGGGATATGTGGCTATGCAGACTGGATTTTCTTCTGAATCATCTGCAAATCCATCCAAGTCGCCTTCTTCATCTCAGGATTTTTCAAAAGAAATTCCGGTGAAAAGGTGGCCATCAGCGCAATGCCCTGAAAATCGTGAAACCTGCCGCGCAACTGGCTGAGAGGTTTGCTGGTATGGAGTAGCTTCTGGGCGGCGAGGGGGCCCATGGCGCAGATGACCTTGGGGGCGACGAGCATGATTTCCTTGAGCAGGAGGGGCAGGCAGGCGTCTACCGCCTCCTTTCCTGGCGGCTCTGGAGCATGGCATCTGGTGAGCAGGCTCAGGTGGACCGCATCCCGACTCAAGCCGATGGCCCCGAGCATTTTGTCGAGGAGTTGGCCCGGTTCTCCGCTCATAGGCAGGCCGGAGAGATCGTCCTCGGCTGAGGGCGCATCGGTGATGATCAGGAGCTTGACTCTGGTCGTGCCCTCGCCGGTGATCGCCTTGCTCCGGGTTTGGTGGCGCTGGCAGCGCTGGCAGGTTTGCATCTCGGCATACAGTTCGAGCAGGGTGGTGTCCGGCATGGCGGCGGCTACCGCCTGTTGTCGGGCGGAGGATTTCAGAGGGGGGGGTGGATTGGAGGCTGCTGCGGTCTGCTGTTTGGCAGCCGCCGCCGGTTGTTGCGGCCCGGTAACAAAGCTTTCAAGCTCCGGGGTGCGGGGGTAGCCCTCGATGCCGATTGCCTGTTGGAAGGCGACGAGCTGCCGGACGTCCTGGAGAAATTCCAGGGCGGCCTGGGCTGGAATCGGTGGGGTGGTGGTGTAGTTTTCGTCGGGTATGGTCATGGGCGGTCCTTGATTTTTGCCCATTATAGCCCGGAGCAGGGGTAAGGCCAAAAGAAAAGATGTATCTGGAAGGGAAACGTGAGAGCCCAACGTTAGAGCATCGTTTCATTGCATCAGTCCGTTCGCGGTGAGCGTCGACTGCGTTCAGGAGAGCCCTGTCGAACCGCATTTCCGGCGCAACTACTGGTCTTCGACAGGCTCAGCCCGAACGGTATGGTCTTAATAACGGAACGATTTGCGGTGAACCCTGCTACAACCCCACCGGGATGGAAAGAACCGACTCCTGCTTGAACAAGCCCCCTGATTTCCGCTTGATCCGCACCGTAACCGGCTTGCCGATTTCCTTGCCGAGCAGGATGATCTTCAGATCATCGATGGTGGCGATCGGTTCGTCATCCAGGGCGAGGATGACATCTTTTTCCTTAATCCCTGCCGCCCCAGCCTTGCTCTTTTCGGATAATCCTTGCACCAGCGGCCCCTCGGAGGTCTCGCCCAGCATCACCCCAAGAATCGCAGCCGGGGGCAGCTCCACGGGCTTGGAAAAGATCAGGTAGTCCGCCTCGGTTTGATCAAGCTCCTCGTTCTCGCTGTTCAGGATAACGGCCTGGAGAATTGCTGGCAGGCGGCGGGCGACTCGGGGTGGAATGGCCGTACCCTTGTCGGTATGCCCCTGACCGGCCAGCACCACCATCCGACTCTCCGGGTGGGTGGTGAGGAAGGTGGCCACGGACTCGGCCATGGTTTCGTCCCAGATGGCCTGGGCCTGGAAAAAGCCGTTGACCTGTTCCGGTCCGCCGTGCTGACCGTGCATGGCAAAGACCTCGGTTATTCGCTCCCGATAGCCGGGAATGGCAAGATCGCGATCCTTCGGAATCTTGGCGATCTCCTCGGCCGTTAGGGCGGCAACGCCCTCTTTGAAGATCTTGCTGACAATCTCTTTTTCCTGATTGAGGGCCACTATGGGCAGGTGGTGGCTCCGGGCAAAGTTGATGATCTCCCGGTACAACCGGTAATCAAAGCTCCACTTGGAAAAATATCCCGATTGCTTCAAGAATTCCCGCTCGGTCAGCTCCCCTGCCACATACCGATCAAGAACGGGCTGCGCCTCCCGGCTGAACATCTCCATGCCGATGGCAAGCTTGGGGTTCTGGGCGAACAGGGCCCGAATCACCCGGAGCTGCAGGAGATGGTCTTCGTTGCGGGTGTGGCTCTCGCCCACATAGACCACCCGTTTGTCACCGATCTGCTCCATGATCGCGGCAAAGGAGAGGGCCTGGGGCAGGACGATGCCCATGGGCGGGGTGTCGATGGTCAGGCGCATGCCCTGCTCGGTATCCGCGATGGTTTTTCGCTCAATCCGGCCCAGGTTGAAATGGAGCGTGCTGTATTTGCCGTAATGGGCGAGCTTGGGCGCTGCCGCTGCGGTTTCCAAGGCGCTGCTCGAAGCGATCAGCACCGCGACCTGGCCTGGGGCCAAGGGGTTCTCCCGCGCTTCCAGGGTAAAGCCCGTGGTGGTCTGGGGTGGGGAGGCAAAGAGGGAGCGGGCCAACCGGCTATCGGTGCCGAGGAACAGCACACCCTTGCCAGCCAGGTCCTTGTCCGTGGTCTCGCTGGCGGTCTTGACCGGGCAGCCCATGGCAGTCAGAAGCTCGATGAACGGGGCATATGTCTGCCGGGCTTCCGCCTCCGGGACAATGGCCAGCCTCTCGCGGGCTCCGAGGAAGCGCGACCAGATGGGCGGCAGTTCTTCGGGAGCCAGCCTCCGCATCAGGTCGTAGTCCGGGTCGGCAACCACCAGCGTGGGATAATCCGCCAGGCTGACGGTCAGTTTGGTCTCGGCGCCGGTAAGGGTCACTTCGCGCCGTTCCTTGCCCTTGGCGGTGACGATATCCAGGGGCAATCGCAGGCGGTAGGGGGTTTTCTGGAGCTGCTTGATGGTGAGGGTCAGTTCGATCTGGCCGTCTTTTTCCTTGAGGCTGTCGGCGATTTCCAGGCGGGGAATATCGGCGCGGCTGAGCCATTGGCTGAAAAACGGCTCAAGATTCTGGTGGGAGCTTGTATTGAAACTTGCGGCCAGCTCCTGCCAGCCCGCCTGTTGATTCCGGAAACGGGCATAAAAATCCCGCAGCCCGGCGTAAAAGGGAGCATCGCCGATCTCTTGAAACAGCATGTGGAAGAGCATGCTTCCCTTGTCGTAGCCCACCGCGCGATTTGCTTTATCTCCGGAGGCAACATGGCTGCCGGCCCCGCTGAAATCCTTGAGCGCCAGGGTGTTGTCGGCGCCCACATAGCTCTGGTAGGTGATGAGCTGCTGCTTCCGGAATGCGGCAGCACCCCCTTTGTCCGCGGCATAGGCTTGATCGGCCAGATAGGTGGTCAGCGCCTCGCACCAGTTGCCCTGGCTCCCATCCACGCCCACCGCGTTGCCGAACCAACTGTGCAGCACCTCATGGCCCAGGGAGGTCTCGGTGATGAAGGGCAGCCGGACCACGGCCTGGCCGAGCAGGGTGAAGGTGGGCATGGCGTAGCCGGTGGGGAGCCGGTTCTCCACGATGCTGAAACGCTTGTAGGGATAGGGGCCGATCAGCTCCTGGTAGCGTTTAAGATAGCCAAGGGTTTTCTTGCGGTATTCCGCAGCCAGTTCTTTATCTTCCGCAAAGAAATAGGAGTAGAGGGTCTGGCCGGGGGTGATGGGCTGCTGCTCCACCACGTAGGGGCCGGCCACGAAGTTGAGGCTGTCTGCGGGATGATTGAAGCGGAAGCGGACGGTGCGGATATTTCCGGCCACCGCGCTGCTGATCTCCTCGGCCTCGGAGATGGCCTCAAACTGTTTGGGTATGGCGGCGGTCAGCTCCTGGAGGCATTCGGTGTCCAACCGTGGATGCCAGATCCCGGTGAGGGCGATGCCTGTATGGTCGATGAGCCCGTCGGTCTGGCTGTTCGTCGCAGTCTTGCGAAAGCTGATGGCCACCTGCCTCTCTTTTGCCGTGGGCGGGATGCTTACCTGCTCCGTGGCCTGGAGCGGCACGCCGTCCAGTTGCAAGGCGGTGATCTCCAGGCCGGTAAGATCGATGGTGACAGCGGTCTGGGCCGGGATGGTGATGCGCGATGTGCCAATGAGCCGATGTCCGGCAAGGTCAAAGGCGATGTTAAGCTGTTGCAGGGGGATACGTGGGACGGCGGCGGATGGGGCCACGGGGAGGATCAGCAGGCCGAAGAGCAGGAAAAGGCAAAGCAGGCACCGTGCATGTTTAAGCCGGTTCCAGGTTTTCCGCGTCGCAGAACTGTTTGAGGGACGCCAGGGCTGTTTCCGCACGTTGTTGACCTCGCAGTTTTTTTGGGAGCTTCGTTGCCCAGGCCGGGAACAGGCCGAAGTTGATGTTCGAGGGCTGGAAATGCTTGGGGTCGGTTAGGGTCAGGTGGCCAACCAGGGCGCCCAGGGCGGTGTTGTTGGGCAGGTCAAGACCTGCTTGACCATTGCTCAACCGCACCGCGTTGATCCCGGCCAGCAACCCCATGGCCGTGGACTCCACATAGCCCTCCACTCCGGTAATCTGCCCGGCCAGTAAAAGGTCGGGCCGGTTTTTCACCTGCAGGCTGGGGAGCAGCACCTTGGGTCCGCAGACAAAGGTGTTGCGGTGGATGCTGCCAAGCCGGGCGAACTCCGCCTGGGCCATGCCCGGAATCAGGTGGAACACTTCCTGCTGGGCTTTGTAGGTCAGTTTGGTCTGGAAACCCACCATGTTGTAGAGCAACCCGTCTTTCTTCTCCATGCGGAGCTGGACCACGGCATACGGGTCGCGGCCGGTTCTCGGGTCGGGCAGACCCACCGGCTTCATGGGGCCGAAGCGCAGGGTATTCTCGCCGCGCTCCATCATGACCTCGATGGGAAGACACCCCTCAAAGTATTTTTGTTCCTCGAATTCCTTGAGCGGCACCTTGTCGGCGCTGCGCATGGCCTCGATAAAGGCCGCGTATTCGTCGCGGTTCATGGGGCAGTTCAGGTAGTCGCCCGGCCCGTCGTCGTAGCGGGAGGCCCGGTAAACGATGGTCATGTCCAGGGAGTCGGCGGCAACAATGGGAGCGATGGCGTCGTAAAAGGCCAGGTGCTCTTCTCCGGTGAGCTGGGCCAGGGATGCGGCAAGGGGTGCGGAGGTGAGCGGGCCGGAGGCCAGGATGACCGGCCAGGTTCCGGCAGGAGGGAGTTCGGTGACTTCCTCCCGGACCACGGTTATGGCCGGATGCGCTTCGATTTTTTCGGTGATGAATTGGGCAAAAAGTTCACGATCCACGGCCAGGGCCCGGCCGGCCGGAACCTGGGTCTGGTCGGCTGCCGCCATGATCAGGGAGCCCAGGCGACGCATCTCTTCCTTGAGCAGACCCACGGCGGAAGAGACATCGGCGGAGCGCAGGGAGTTGCTGCACACCAGTTCCGCCAACTGCGGCAACTCATGGGCCGGGCTGAAGCGTATCGGCTTCATTTCGTGCAGCGTTACCAGGCAGCCGCGTTGGGCGGCTTGCCAGGCGGCCTCGCATCCCGCGAGGCCGCCGCCGATGATGGTGATTTCCGGGGGATTAGAGGCCAAGTTGTTTCTTGATGGCATCAACCACCACGTCGCTGGAAGTGCCGACGATGGATTTCAACAACCCTGACTTCTCGTAAAAACCGGCCAGAGGCGCGGTTTTCTCATTGTAGGTGTCCAGACGGTGGGCGATGGCCTCCTGGGTTTCGTCCTCGCGCTGTATCGCCGGGCTGCCGCATTTGTCGCAGATGCCTTCGACCTTGGTCGGGTTGCTCTTGGTGTTGTAGATCGCCTGGCAGGAAGGGTTGGTGCAGGTTCTTCTTGTGCAGAGCCGGTCAAAGATCACATCGCGGGGCACGTCGATGGAAGCAACCATGTCCAATTTGATGTTGAGTTTCTGCAAGAGCGCAGTCAGGGCTTCGGCCTGGGGGATGGTGCGGGGGAAGCCGTCCAGCAAAAAGCCCTTGGCGCAGTCGGGCTCTTGGAGACGATTTTCCATGATGCCCATGATCAGCGAGTCGGGAACCAGATCGCCACGATTCATGTAGCCTTCGGCTTCCTTGCCCAGCGGGGTGCCGGCCTGAACCGCGCCGCGGAGAATGTCGCCGGTGGAAATCTGTACCGAACCGTCGATGGCGGTGAGCAACTTTGCCACCGTGCCTTTGCCTGCGCCTGGTGCGCCTAAAAGAATAAGTTTCATGGTGTTTCTCCTGTTTTCTTGTGAATGTATGCCCGCAACAGACGGCATGGGGCCGCAAGGGGGTGGGAACCAGCCGGAATGGTACTGGTCTCGGCATGAATCCGGGTCGCAACTATACCTGATTTTTGTCGCGGATGGTAGCGGAATCATCGTTGTTCCGCAAAGATGATTTCCTGCATGGTATGATGGGGTTGTCGAGGTCCGGTGGCGGCAGCCCATCGAAAGACCGTGTCCGGTCTTGACAAGCGGACAAAGATTATTATTTTGTGTGTACAGTCAATAAACTTTGTCAAATCAGCTTGTTGTCAACAATTATCAAGGGAGGTGCGTATGGCGATAGTACGATTTGCCGATCAGAAATTGTTCAGAAATCCCTGGGCCGATTTTGAAAAGATGCGGAGGGAGTTGGATGCACTTTTTCAGGGGACAGGGGTGGAGTCCGGCGGACGGGCCACGGTTTTTCCGGCCTTGAATATCTCGGAAGACACCACCCATCTCTATGTGCGGGCCGAGATTCCCGGGGTGGGAGCCAACGAGGTGGAAATCTCCATCGAGGGCGACACCCTGACCATCCGGGGAGAACGGAAAACCTGCACTGCGGATGAAAAACATTCCTACCACCGCCGGGAGCTTGAGTGCGGCAGATTCAGCCGGGCCATCACCCTGCCGACCAAGGTGATGGTGGACAAGGTCGAGGCAAAGGCGGCGGACGGGATTGTCACCATCATCCTGCCCAAGGCGGAGGCGGTAACGCCCAGGCAGATCAAGGTGAATGTCGGCTGAGACTGCCTGTTGCCGACGTGGGTAGGCTTTTTTTATAAGGAGCAAGCGTATGACGAAGCAAGAAATGCAGATCCAACAGAAGCAGGAAGTGCAACAGGCGGGGGAACCCACCAAGCCGGAAAAACAGTACGTGCCTGCGGTGGATATCTTTGAAACCGCAGAGGCGGTCAATGTGCTGGCGGAGATGCCGGGGGTTGCCCGGGAAGGGGTGGAAATCGAGCTGGAGAATGAAACCCTGACTATTCGTGGGGTCATGGCCCCCTGTATCTGCGTGGGAGAAACCGTTCTGCTGCGTGAATTTGAACCCGGGAGTTACCTGCGTAAATTCACGGTGGCCGAAACCATTGATCAGGAAAAGATCCAGGCCACCATGGCCGATGGGGTGCTTACCCTGGTTTTGCCCAAGGTTGCGCCCGCCAAGCCGCGTAGGATAGAGGTGCGTGGCATTTGAACCGACCCAGGCGCGTCTAGCTAATTATGCAAAACAAAAGGCCATCCGGCGGAAGCGGATGGCCTTTTGTTTTGGGGGAATGGTAGGATTGTTGGACTCGCTCAAAGAAAGCAGCGTTTGTCGAAGGGAACTTCTTGAATCAGGCCCGTTCGATCTCAATGCATTTTTCCGGACACATGGCTGCGGCCCGGTCCAGAGGCTCACTGCACGCCACGGTGTCCGAGATGGCCTCGGCTTTTTCCAGGGTCGGGTTCATCCGGAAGACCTCCGGGCAGATGACCACGCAGGTTTCGCAACTGTTGCAGTGGTAGGTGTCGATGTTTACCCGGCAGTTCATGGTGAGCCCCTGGGATAGATGTGTGCTCTTGAGGGAGCCGGGAGAGCGGAGCTGGTTCCTCCGGCCCTGTGCGGGAAGCCGCTTATTTGACACCCTTGCTGTTCAGGTAGGGGCCGTATTTTTTGTCGGTTTCCAGAATGTGTTTGTCCAGCCAGTTTTTCAGGAAGTTCATCACCTCGATGCTCACCGTGCTTTTGCCGCTTTGCACCTCGCCGATGAGCGCCGTGACCTTGGCGGTCATCTTGTGGTGTTTGTCTTTGTGGTCGGCGGTTTCCGGGTAGGCATGGGTGTCAAAAAGTTTTTCCTCGACGGCGAAATGGCTCACGCAGTAGTTGGCCAGTTTGTTCAGGACGGTCATCAGGACTTCCTTGCCCTTGCCTGCCAACATGGCCTCGTTCAATTCATTGATCATGTTTATCAGCTGTTTGTGCTGGTCATCAATTTGTTTGATACCCACGGAATACTTGTCCTGCCAGGTCAAAAGCGCCATTGTTGTCTCCTGTTTGAGTGATTATTCGCTTAATGCGAAACGGTGTCTATTATCAAGATAGTCTTTTATGGGAATGTTTATCAAGTGCAAAAAAATATTTTTCTGGAGGGCTGGAATTCACAACAACTCGGTATTTGCTTCAACCAAGTGCTTCGCCAGGCACAGGATAAACGGGATATTAAGATGTGATAATGTCCGTCGCCGCGACACCGCTCATCTTGAGCCTGGCGAAGCACTTGGTTTGGGACGATTTTTGTTCCGTGTGTAGCGATGAACACTGGGGGGGGAAGTAACCGGTCTGCCATAAAAAAACAGCGGCCATTTCCGGAGGGGCGGAAATGGCCGCTGAGTGCCGCTTGTGGCGGCGAGGGAGAGAGGGGAAGAAACAAAGTGAAAAGAAACCAAGGGGAGGAGATTTCTGGGTTTCACGTTGCCTGTAATATTAAGACCTTCCCTCCACTGTAAAAGTTCCCATTTTTTTGAAAAAAATCAAAAATCCTCAAAGTCATCGCCCATGGGGATGATATCCTCGGGCTTTGATCCCCTTGCCGGCACCTTCTTCGCCGCAGGGGGAAGGGCCTTTCTTGCCGGGGGGGTGAGCTGCTTTTTGGCACTGGATGGCATCGGAGTGGGGGGGCGTCTCAACCTTTTCGTATCTGGCCGCTCTTGTGCCGGGCCTTCCGCGCCGCCTACCATTTCCAGCAGTTGGCCCACCGAGCCCTTCATCATCTCTGCTTGGGCGTTCAGCTCTTCGGAGGCAGATGCGGATTCTTCCGCTGCCGCCGCGTTACTCTGGGTGACGGTGTCGATCTCGTGGATGGCCTTGGTGACCTGGGTGACGGCGTTGGCCTGCTGGCTTGCCGATCCGGCTATCTCGCTGATGATGGAGCCGATCCGGGTGGTGGATTCGGCGGCGGCATTGAAAGATTCGCTGGTTTCCTTGACCAGGGCGCTGCCGGTGTTGACCTTCTGTACGGTGCCCTCAATGAGGTTGGAGGTGTTTTTTGCCGCCTCCGCCGCCCGCATGGCCAGATTACGAACCTCATCGGCTACTACCGCGAATCCTGCCCCAGCCTCACCGGCCCTGGCTGCTTCTACCGCAGCGTTTAAGGCCAGCAGATTGGTTTGGAAGGCGATCTCGTCGATGGTTTTCACGATCTTCTGGGTCTGGGCGCTGGCTGCCGAGATTTCCTGC
>JBAZCG010000068.1:0-19007 GCA_041671085.1 Desulfurivibrionaceae bacterium
TGAAGCATGGGATCACCACCGCCATCGTCAACTCCTACGACACCGAGCTGATGGCGATCTGCAAGGGCGAGCGGCAGAGCCTGGTGGACATGGTCCACGGCATGATGGACGGCAACGATCCCGATCCCGCAGGGTTGACCGGCACCGCGCTGGAGCATTATAAAACCTATAAGGTTCTCTCCGGCCAGAACGTGTTCAGCGAGTCCTGGCTGACTCTGTAAAAAAGCGGTATTATATAGAGGCCGCTTTCTCGAATTCGGGACGGCCTTTCTCAAAGAGGGGGCTGCGGCCTCCTCTTTTTTTGTTTGGGGTATGGACGTTATGGCAGACATCCCTTCGCACCACATGATCTACGGTAGCCTGGTCGATTTTGTCACCGGCGAACCGCTGGTGGACACCGACGACGAGCGCTACCGCCAGAAACTGGCCCGGATGCTGGTGGAAGAACGGGGGTTTGCCAAAAACGAGCTGACCATGCGGCGCAGGATTGAAACCCTGTTTGCCCATCAGTTCGTGGTCTCGAAGATCGATATCGTGGTGAGCATCGCCGACCAGCGGGTGATGGTGCTCCGCTACGGCCCCGGCTCGCTGGTAACCAGGGAACGCCCGGCCATAGCGGCAGCGAGGGTGCTGGAGGAAAACCAGATGATCCCCTTGGTGGTGGTGACCAACGGCGAGAATGCCGAGCTGCTGAACGCGAGAACCGGCAAGGTATTGGCAGCCGGGCTTGATGCCATCCCCACCAGGGAGGCGGTTGTCGCCATGCTAGCCGGTCTGGATTTTCGCCCCATCGCCCCAGAACGGCGCGAACCTGAGCTGCGGATTTTGAATGCCTTTGATGTGGAATCCTGCTGCGTCGGCGGGCCATGCGCCTTACCCAATGCGAAGGAAGGCTGAAAAATCCCCTCTCCCCCTGCGGGAGAGGGATAGGGTGAGGGGGAACCTGCTGGATGTGAGGCCTTGGCAGCTTGCACCCACCCCAGCCCCTCCCGTCAAGGGAGGGGGACTTAAATACGAAAAAGCCTGCCACGATAGGCAAACCCATTACCAATTTCCCTAGGTTTCGTGGCTCAAGTTATCACTCGGAGACAGCACCATGACACAGCAGTGGAGCAAGAAAAGCTGGCAGCAGTTCACCGCCCTGCAACAGCCTAACTGGCCGGATAAAAAAGAGTTTGCCGAGACGGTGCAGACCATCTCCAAGCTGCCGCCCCTGGTTTTTGCCGGAGAGATCCGCACCCTGAAGAAGCAGCTGGCCATGGCCGCCGAGGGCAATGCCTTTCTGCTCCAGGGCGGCGACTGCGCCGAGGAGTTCTCCATGTGCACCGCCCCCTCCATCCGGGAGCTGCTCAAAGTGATCCTCCAGATGGCTGTGATCATGAGCTACGCGGGCGGCAAGCCGGTGATCAAGGTAGGCCGCATGGCCGGGCAGTACGCCAAGCCCCGCTCCGCCGATACGGAGATGGTAAACGGCGTGGAGCTGTCCAGCTACCGGGGTGACATGGTCAACGCCATCGATCCGACCCCCGAGGCCCGACAGCCCGACCCGCAGCGGATGCTGAAGGGCTACCATTTGGCCTGCGCCACCATGAATATCCTGCGCGCCTTCACCATGGGCGGCTACGCCTCCCTGGAGCGGGTCCATTCCTGGAACAACGCCTTTGTCAAAAACTCGCCCCAGGGTCAACAGTATGAAAAATTGGCCCGCCAGATCGACCAGGCCATCAACTTCATGCGCATCGTGGGTATCGCCACTGATATCCCCCAGCTCAATCAGGCCAGCTTCTATACCTCCCACGAGGCGCTGCTCCTGGGCTACGAGGAGGCCCTGACCCGCCAGGATTCAACTTCCGGCGATTGGTACGACTGCTCGGCCCACATGCTCTGGATCGGCGAGCGCACCCGCCAGATCGACGGGGCCCATGTGGAGTTCTTCCGGGGGGTGCATAACCCCATCGGGGTTAAGATCGGTCCCAAGCACGATCTGGATGATGTGAAAAGGCTGGTCAGCGTGCTCAACCCGGATAACGAGCCGGGCCGCCTGACGCTCATTACCCGTTTCGGCGCAAAAAAGATCGCTGACAGCCTCCCTGGTCTGGCTCGCGCCATGAAGCAAGAGGGCTTCAAGTTGGTCTGGAGCTGCGACCCAATGCACGGCAATACCTACACTGCGGAGACCGGCCACAAAACCAGAAATTTTGACGAGATTATGAGCGAGATCCGCTCGTTTTTCGAGATCCACTGGGCCGAGGGCACGGTGCCCGGCGGCATCCATTTTGAAATGACCGGGGAAAACGTCACCGAATGCACCGGCGGAAGCAGAAAAATCCTCGACCACCATTTGGCCGAGAACTACCTGACCAACTGCGATCCGCGTCTCAACGCAGAGCAGAGCCTAGAACTGGCCTTCCAGATCGCCGAGCTGATGCGGGAAAAATAAGCGCTTCTTTTTGCAGACAAAAAATCCCGACGCATTCTCCATGCGTCGGGATTTTTTGTGCTCAACTTTCTGAAAAAAAACTTACAGTCTGGGCGGCCCCAACAGAATCATCTCGGCAATGGTCTTCTTAACCTTGGGCAGCTGGCCCTGCTGGTTCCCGAGCAACGTCTGCTCCAGCCCTGCCAGTTCCCGAAAAAGGGGCGCCCGCTCCACGGTGGGCACAGTCTGCCGCCCCCCCACGATCTCCTGGCAACGGAAACAGCCAGGGAATTTTTGCATCTTGCCGTTGGGAAAAGTGAGCCTGGACGGTACCCCGTGCATCCGGCAGATCATCAGCCGGTGTTGGTAGATACCGCAACGTCCCTCTTCGTTAAGCGGGCACATGACCTGGGGGCGTTCGTCCTTGGCCAGCGCCGCCTCGCAGGCTGCGGCATACTCGGCGGCCCGGGTCTCCATGGCCTTGCGCCGCGTCGGCTCAAGCTCCATCAGCCCCACCCAGAGATAACCCCACTCCACATAGGTATGGTGCTGAAAATAGGAATCGCAGCAGTTGTCCGGGCAGCCCTGGCAGGTAAAATCCAGCTGCCGGGCGACAATGTCGTAGGCCTTTTCCATCCGGCTGTAGAGGTCGGCTATTTTCGTGGCAAGTTTCGGTTGCAGTATCGAGGCTTCCATGCGTAGTTGTCCTTGTGGTGTTGAAAAGAATCAATCTACCCGAAAACGAACATTCCTTCAAAGACATCCGCTCATGTCTTTCATCTCAGCTTCAATTCCCCCTCCTTTAGGGAAGGGGCTTCTTGTTTTCCAGAAACTTCCCGATGGTCTCATCCCGCCTTTCCCGCTCTGGTCTTTTTCTTGTAACCCGCACGAAGAGAAACTATTTTTCGCCCGGGAACTATGGTAGAATACAAACGAAAGCTCTCCAATCGGCTGCTCCCTGTGGGCGGCAATTTAATCACTGTGATGGAGGAACTGCATGGAACTACAAGTTGAAGGACGGAACCTGGAAATTCGTAAAGCTTGGCAGGAAAAGATCGAAGAGGAGAAAGGGCGCCTTGATCGCCACCACCCCGGGCTTGTTCATCATCTGCGCATCTCCATTGAGGAGACCTCCGGGCATAAAGCGGGTGGTCATGAGGTTCGCATGGTGGCTTCCATCCCCAACGATACCGTGGTTGTGAAAAGAAAGGGGGAGACGGTGCGGCCTCTGCTGGTGGAGGCCTTTGATACCCTTGGCCTCCAGTTGAAGGAGCTGCAGCGTAAGCGGCGGCAGAACGGCAAGGAGCCGGAGGCTGGGGTTGTCGGCCCGGCCATGGGCACCATCAAGAGCCTGTTTCCCTATGAATCATACGGGTTTCTCATGACCCTGGACGGCCAAGAGGTGTACTTTCACGAGAATGCCCTCAAGGATGTGACCATGGCCCAGTTGGCCGAAGGCGACGAGGTTCGTTTTGGCGAGGGTGAAGGGGATAAGGGGCCGACTGCGGCTTGGGTAAAGTTGGTTAAATAAAAAGAGCGAACGTGAAATCGCATAGGGCGCAAAGATACCGAGTTCGTTTCTTTGCGCCTTTGCGTTGTACATTTTGCTTGTTGTTCCAAGTAGTCTTGGAGTGAAGGACTAACAGATGACAGTGTTGCAGCAGGTTGAGCTTGGCTCGGAATACCTGCAAGAAAAAGAAGATGTAATCTGCCAAAAGATTGCCGCCCGCAAGAAAGAGTTGGGCGGCAATCTTTTGATTTTGGGGCATCACTACCAGCAGGAGGCGACCTTTCAGTTCGCCGACCTGACCGGTGATTCCCTCAAGCTTGCCCGCGAGGCCGCCACGAATGGGGAGGCGAAATACCTCGTCTTCTGTGGCGTGCATTTCATGGCGGAATCCGCCGACATCCTCACCGCGTCCGATAAGGCTGTCATTTTGCCCGATTTGCGCGCCGGATGCCCCATGGCCGACATGGCCGACAGCGACGAGGTGGACTCGGCCTGGCAGGAGCTTGCCAGCGTGGCTTCGGGCCGGGTGATCCCCGTGACCTATGTGAATTCCTCGGCCCGGATCAAGGCCTTTGTCGGAATGCGGGGCGGTTCAGTCTGCACCTCGTCCAACGCCGAGCGGGTGCTGACTTGGGCGCTTTCCCAGGGGGATAAGGTCTTTTTCTTCCCGGACGAACATCTGGGCCGCAACTCCGCCAGCGCCCTTGGTATCCCGGAGGATGAGGTGGTGCTGTGGCAGCGCGGTATGTCCCTAGGCGGCAACACTCCCGATGCCTTGCGCAAGGCCAAGGTGATCCTCTGGGACGGCTACTGCACGGTCCACATGGAGTTTTCCTCTTCCCAGGTGAATCAATGGCGGGAGCGGGTTCCGGGAATCCGAATCATCGTGCATCCCGAATGCCGCAACGAGGTGGTGAGCCTGGCCGACCAGTATGGCTCCACCGAAGCGATCATCAAGGCGGTGAGCGACTCTCCGTCGGGTAGCAAATGGGCCATCGGCACCGAGATCAATTTGGTGAACCGGCTGAAGCGCCAGTACCCCGACCGGGAGATCCATCCCCTCTCTTCGTCCCCGTGCCTCTGCGAGACCATGTACCGCATCCGGCCTGCCAGCCTCCTTTGGGTGCTCGACAATTTGGCCCAAGGGCGGGTGGTCAACCAGATCACTGTTTCGCCCGACGTGGCGGCGGAAGCCAAACTTGCCCTGAACAGGATGCTACGGATATAGCCGAGGCATCCTGTTCCTGATATGACGTAACAAGGATTTTGCCATGTGTGGAATAGTGGGTTATGTGGGACAGCGGCATGTGCTGCCCATTCTTCTGGAAGGATTGAAGCGTCTGGAGTATCGGGGCTATGATTCCGCCGGGGTGGTGTATGTGCATGGGGGCAAGTTGCAGAAGCACCGGGCCGCCGGCAAGCTCGGCAAGCTCGAAGAGCTGCTGGAATCGGTGCGCGACCGCGACAGTCATATCGGCCTGGGCCATACCCGCTGGGCAACCCACGGCGCGCCTTCCGAGATCAATGCCCACCCGCACTGCGATTGCAGCGGCGACCTGGTCGTGGTCCATAACGGCATCATCGAGAATTATCATACCCTCCGGGAAGAGCTGAAGGGGCGTGGGCATGTCTTTTGTTCTGAAACCGACACCGAGGTGCTGGCCCATCTCGTCGAGGAGCATCTCTCTTCCGGCGATCTGGTCAAGGCGGTGCGTCAGGCCCTGAAAAAGGTCGAAGGCTCCTACGCCATCGGGGTTTTGTGGGCCGGTCAACCGGACAGGCTGGTGGCGGTGAGACATCAGAGTCCCCTGGTTCTGGGGCTTGCCGAGGGGGGTGGTTGCCTTATGGCCTCGGATATCCCGGCCTTGCTTCCCTATACCAACCAGGTGGTTTTTCTGGAGGATGGGGAGCTTGCCGTCCTGAAAATGGGGGATTGGCAGGTGATGAGCCTTGCCAATGGCCGAAAGGTGGTCAAGAAGATCAAGACCATCGAATGGAACGCGGCCATGGCCGAGAAGGGTGGGTATCGGCATTTCATGCTCAAGGAGATCTTCGAGCAGCCCCAGGCCATTCTCAACACCTTTCGGGGGCGGCTCGATCCGGAAACCGGCAAGGTGCAGCTGCCGGAGATAGGCTTGAGCGTGGCGGAGCTGAAGAAGATCAGCCGCATCTCCCTAGTGGCCTGCGGCACCTCCTGGCACGCGGCCCTGGTGGCAAAATACTGGCTGGAAAAATGGGTGGGCATCCCGGTTGAGGTGGATATTGCCTCGGAGTTCCGCTACCGCCGTCTGCTGCTCGATGACACCGTCATGGTGGTGCCTATCTCCCAGTCCGGGGAAACCGCCGACACCCTGGCGGGCCTCAGGCTGGCCAAGAAGATGGGGGCCAAGGTCATCGCCATCTGCAATGTGCTGGGCAGCACCATCACCCGCGAGGCCCACGGCACGATTTACACCCATGCCGGGCCGGAAATCGGGGTGGCCTCCACCAAGGCCTTCACCTGCCAGCTCACCGCCCTGCTGCTGCTCACGCTCTTTCTGGGTGAGGTCCGCAAGACTATTGCCCCCAAGGAGCGCAAGGGCATTGGCCAGGCCCTCCTCGATCTGCCCGGGCTCATGGAGCAGGAGCTGCCCCGATTGCAGGAGGAAACGGCCCGCATTGCCGAGGCCTTTGCCCAGAGCCGGGATTTTCTTTATCTTGGCCGGGGGAGCAATTTTCCCATTGCCCTGGAAGGAGCTTTGAAGCTCAAGGAAATATCATACATCCACGCCGAAGGTTATGCAGCCGGAGAACTCAAGCATGGCCCCATAGCCCTCATCGACCGGGACATGCCGGTTCTCGCCCTGGCCCCTCGGGACAGCGTCTATGAAAAGGTCATTTCCAACGTGGAAGAGGTCAAGGCCAGAAACGGCAGGATCATCCTCGTTGCTAATGCGGGCGACAAAAACTGCAAGCGCATCGCCGAGCAGGTAATCACGGTGCCTGTCTGCCACGAGGAGCTGAATCCGATTCTCTTTGTGCTGCCCCTGCAATTGCTGGCCTATGAGATTGCCACCTTGCGCGGCTGCGATGTGGACCAGCCCCGCAATCTTGCCAAGAGCGTTACGGTGGAATAGAGGTGGGATTCCCCTCCTCGCAGGCGGGGCCTCTAAGGCCGAAAAAGAATTTGAGGCCCTTGCGCACGGGGGCGGAGAATATCTTTTTGGCAAAAACCGCGCCGGCCACCCTTTTGTTGATCTCACCCAAGGTGGGGTAGGGGTGGATGGCTGAGGCAATTTTTGCCAATCCCATCCCGCCGTTCATGGCAGCCACCCACTCGCCCAAGAGCTCCCCGGCCTGGGGGCCGAGAATCTGAACGCCAAGGGGTTTTCCCCTGCGGTCCAGCAGCAGTTTGATCTTCCCGACACTTTCTCCCTCGGCCAAGCCCCGATCATTGTTCGTGAACTCCTCGCTCCAGACCGTGTATTCGATCCCGGCCTTTTTGGCGCGTGTTTCATTGCAGCCGATGCTGGCCAGGGCCGGATGGGTATAGGTGCACCAAGGCACCAGGCTATAATTAGCTTTTTGGGGCAGATGAAAAACTGCATTTTGTAACACCACACTACCCTCATACCCGGCGACATGGGTGAACTGGTGGCCGCCGATGACATCGCCTGCGGCATAGATATGCCGGTGACTGGTCCGCAGGGAGCTGTTCACCGCAATCCCGTTATGGTTGAAAGGGATATTGATTTTTTCCAGGTCAAGGCCAGTCGCGTTGGGGGTGCGGCCAAGGGCGACCAGAATCGCCTCGGCTTTGAGGCCCATGACCTCGCCAGCCGCATTTTTCACCACCACCTCCCGCTCGCGCCCCAGGTCACCCACCCGGACCACCGCAGTGTTCAGCAAAAAGGTAACCCCTTCCTCCTCCAAGGCCTGCTGGGCGTTATCGGCCAGATCCCGGTCTTCCTTGCTTAATATTTGGTCGCTGCGCTGGATCACCGTCACCCGGGTGCCAAGTCGGCAGAAGGCTTGCGCCATTTCTACTCCAATGGGGCCCGCGCCGAGGATGATCATTGAGGCGGGCAGCGTGTTTAGGGAAAACAGATTGCGGTTGGTCAGACAAGGTGTTGTGTCAAGGCCCTCAATGGCAGGAATGTATGGGGATGAGCCGGTGGCGATGACCCAGGCGCGGGCAGAAATGGTTTTGCCATCAAGGGCAATGGCGTGTTCGTCGGTGAACATCGGGTTGCCGAATTTGACTTGGGCGCCGAGCTTGCAAAATCGCGCCACCGAATCGTGCTCCTGGATGGCGCTGATCACCGAATTGATCCGGGCGGAGACCTGCCGAAAATCCACGGCCGGCGGAGTAATGGCCGGAAGGCCGAATTTTGGCCCATTTTTCATGAGATGATAGACATGGGCGGTCTTGAGCAGGGTTTTACTCGGCACGCAGCCATAGTGGAGGCAATCGCCTCCCAGTGCCTCTTCTTTTTCTACCAGCAAAATCTTGGCCCCAAGCTGCGCCGCACCGGCAGCAACCGTGAGGCCTGCAGCTCCGCCGCCGATAATGCCGAGGTCATAATCATAGTCAGGCATGCTGCTTCTCCTGCTGGTTTTTCTCTGTAGTGACGGGTTCATGGCAGCGGTGGCTTGAGAATTTGCTCCTTCCATAGTAGGATGCGCTGCATAAAGATAAGGTGAACCTCTGATTATGAGCGCAGCGTCCTCCATATGACTATACAGCATTATTCTGCGAAACAGGCCCAGGTAAAAACAGCGGAGTTTTTTGTTTTCGTGACTGGCGCCGGGCTAATTCGGCGTTTTTCTAACCCTCACAGCCCTGAATACTGATGGCGCAGAGCTGGATTTATCATGCAGAGGGGGGCAAATCCTTGCCATACCCTCCCTTTCTTTTTCTGCCCGGTTGGGGATTTTCCGGACAGGTGCTCAATCTGGCGCACCAGCAGTACTCTTGGGTGAAACCAGAGGCTCCGCTGGATCCTGCCACCGCCCAGGCGGAGATTTTGGATTTTCTTGCCGAGCAAAACCTTGAGGCCATTCAGCTGGTCGGCTGGTCCATGGGCGCTTCCCTGGCTTTTGATTTTGCTTGTGCCTTTCCCGAAAAGGTGGAGACCCTGACCCTGCTCGGCATGCGGGCTTCCTGGCCGCCTTCGGAAATCGTCGCTATCCGCCTGGCCTTGGAGGCTGATCCTGGAGCATTTTTGCGAGATTTTTATCGAAAAAGTCTTTTGGGCTATAAAAAAGAATTCCGGCGGTTTGTGGTCGAACAGCAGGAGGAGCTCATGGAATCTCTGGATATGCAGGCCCTTGGTCGGGGCTTGGACTATCTGGCCCAATGGCGTCTGCTGGCGCGAGGGGTGCGATGCCCGGTCTTTTGCTGGCATGGCCGTCGGGATATCATCGCGCCTGTGGCCCAGCAAGCCATAATTCCCGGAGCCCACGTCGTGATCAGCGAACATGGCGGGCATGCGCTTTTTCTCGATCGGGAGTTCGTTCCTTGGTGACTTCCCGGAAACAAAGAATACGGCAACGGTTTTCCCGTGCTGCCGGGACCTATGATGCCCATGCCGAGATGCAGCAGGATCTGGCGGCTTGCTTGCTCAAGGAGCTTCCCGAGGGACCCGGGGCGCAAGGCATTGAACGTATCCTGGAGATCGGTTGCGGCACAGGCCATTTTACCTCGTTTCTTGCCGGACGGTACCCGGAGGCCCGGATTTCCGCCTTGGATTTTGCCGAAGGCATGGTGCAGTTGGCCAGAAAGCGGCTGGAAGACAAGGGTAATGTTTCCGTGCTCTGCGAGGATGGGGAGCGGTTCCTGGTTGCCTGCCCCGGCACCTTTGATCTTATTTGCGCCAATTCCACCTTGCAATGGTTTGATGACGTCGGGGCGGCGCTGGGACAGATTGGGCAGCTGCTCTCAGATCATGGTCGTTTTGTCGGGGTGGTGTTCGGCCCCAGGACTTTCTCCGAGCTGGGCCAAGGCCTGAGTCAGGTATTTGGCCAAGAGGTGCGGCTGCCGCCCTATGGGTTTCCCTCAGGAGAAAAGCTGGAAGCCATGCTGGGGGAGATCTTTTCGTATTTTTCCGTGCAGGAAGTGCTTAAGCTCAAAGAATATCCCTCGCTTCTTGATCTGCTTGACCATATCCGCAAGACCGGTACCGGCGGCGGCCAGTTGCCGGGTACTTTGACCAGGGGAAGGTTGCAGCAACTTGAGTCCTGGTTTCAGGCAACCCAAGGCGGGTATCCTGCCACCTATCAGGCCTTTGTCGTTAGGGGTGAAAAATGAGTGCGATCTTTGTCACCGGCACGGATACCAATGTGGGCAAAACCCATGTCTGCGGGTTGCTCCTTGATTTTTTTCGAAAAAACGGGAGCGATGCCGGTTACCAGAAATGGATGGCCACCGGCCCCGAATTTCCCCCTGCTGATTTGGCGGCATGCCTGCGCATGGCGCAACTTCCTTTTGTCCCGGAGCTGGTCAGCAGCCAGGTGGTCTATCATTTCGCCCTGCCTGCCTCACCCCATCTCGCTGCCGAGCAGGAAGGGCGGGTTGTTGATCCGGCGTTGATTCATGCCCGGTATCAGGAGATGCTGGCCTGCCATGCACTGCTCATTGTCGAAGGGGTTGGTGGGTTGATGGTGCCGCTCAACCGGGCGCTGCTGCTGGCGGATCTGCTGCGCGAGCTACAGATTCCTACTCTGGTCGTGGCGAAGAGCGGCCTTGGCACCATCAACCACACCCTGCTCACCCTGGAGGCCCTGCGTCACAGGGAGATCCCTGTTCTGGGGGTGGTGTTTTCCGATGCCGCAGCAGAGGAAGATCAACTACTGGTTGAGGACAATATGCGGACCATCGCCGGGATGGGACAGGTGCGCGTTTTTGGCCGTTTGCGGCGCTGCCCTGATCTTATCCAGGCCCAGTTGGACTTTGTCCCGGTCGGTCTGGCGATAGCCGAGGCATTGGGGATCAGCGGTTGGCCTTGCTGTCTTTCCGGGACAAAAGGTGGATCAGCTCCTCCCCGTGATTCTCGTATGCGGCGCGAATGATGCTTTTCAGCTCGCCCTTGATGCTCGCCATGGGAGGCAGGGACTGGATAATCGGCAGGTAGTGTTCCGGCGGGAGCTGCGGGTCGATGTGCATCTTGGCTTCCAGGCTCTGGGCCATCCCCATTTCCATGCCGCCCTCCATGCTGCCCGCCTTGTTGGGGTCGCCCAGGGTTTTGAGAAAACCCATGATAGACCCCAGGTCGTTCTTCCGGTAGAAGGTCTCAATTTCTTCGTTGATTGTCTCTCGATATTTTTTGAGTTCGTTGAATTTTGTTCGGTATTCGACAACATTCACTTCAAGGCGTCCGTAGCAGTCGAATACCAGATTCTTAAAGCGGCTGACATGGAAAAGCCCGTGGATGCGCACTCCGGAAAAAACCCTCTGTTGAATGGTGGCGGATTGGGTCAGATAGGGGTCGTAGAAAAGATCTGTCGGCAGGCTGGTAAGCGCTAAAAAACGGTGGATGAGGTCTTCGCCTTTAAGAACAATGTAGATGCGGATTAGATCAAAACTGATCCGTTTTTCCAGGATAAAGGAATATTGCCGTGTCTTTTCGGCAAAGTCGAGTTTGTCATCCTCAATGAGTTTTCTAAAGCCGAAGTAACGGTCCGCTATCTCCTTTTTTATCTCGTAGGCAAGTACCTCATGGATATTCGGGCTGTTCGGACTCATTCAATGCATCCCTTTTTGTGTCTCGCGGCAGCAGTGTTAACGGCGATGGCGCGGGTCTGCTTATTATCCTGCACTCAAGTGTAGCATAGAAGATATGGCGGACAGGCAACAATTTTTCAGCCCAGGATCAGCCCTTGCGCAAAAGAGATCAGGGGGTGCATGATCCTTGGGATGACGCCGGTGTAAAACAGGGCCAGGAGGATGAAAAAGCCGAGGGGTTCCAGCTTGCCGTAGATTCGGGCCAGCTTATGGGGGAGAAGGTTGCTGAGCACCTGACTGCCGTCCAGGGGCGGGATGGGGATCAGGTTGAAAACGGCCAGCATCACGTTGATCCAGACGCTGGCGGCGATCATCTGGATCAGCGGCCAGAAAAGAGCCATGGGTAGTATATTGGCGAGCGGGATCAGTAGCCGGGCGGCAAGGCCGCTGGCCACAGCCAACAAAAGATTTGCGGAAACCCCGGCCAGGGAGACCCAGACCATGTCTTGGCGTGGATTTTTAAAATAGCGGGCATCCACCGGCACCGGTTTGGCCCAGCCGATCTTCATGATCAGAAAGGCCAGCACCCCAAGGGGGTCAAGGTGGCGGAGCGGATTGAGGCTGAGCCGTCCCAACCGTTGGGCCGTGGGATCGCCAAGCTTGTAGGCGACAAAGCCATGGGCAAATTCGTGCACCGTGAGGGCCAGTAAAAACGGGGGGGCCAGGATGGCGATTTCTTGAATGAGCTTGGGGATGTCCATGGGCGGTTATTGATCCGGGAGCGAAAAATGTTCTTTGATGAAGGCGGTTTCCGTGGCCCGGTCGTGCACCAGGCCATCAAGGCGGGCGTCGAGCAGGCAGCGCAGGATGGTACCATACAGCGGTCCCGTCGGGTAGCCCATTTGTTCCAGGTCGTTGCCGTCGGTTTCCGGCTTCAGGTGGCTCCACTCCGTAACATAGAGGGAAATAGCCTTTTTGCCGGATTTCTTTTTTATGAGCCCCATGAGGTGCAAAAGCCCTTCCGGGGAAAGATCCTTGAGCAGATGGTACAGTCCGCTGGGGTGTTCCGGCATGGCGCGTTTCATGATGCCGACAATTCGGGTGGCCGCGAGTTTTTCCCGGACAAGAAACTGCCGGTGGCGTAATGGCACCTCGAAGCGTTCGCAAAAGGCCACCACCTCGCGCACAGTAAGGCTGGTCATGAGGGCCATGAGGTAGACCAGCCATTGTCGGCACGGTTGGTCAAGGTAGAGGAGTCGGTGCCAGGCCAGGGCCTGCCGGGTTTCCTCCAGAACCGTGGTGAGCTTTGGGTCGATGCGGAGGGTGGGATGGAGAAACCTGAGCAACCCGAGATCCGCCATGCGGTTTATGGCCGGGATGGGATTCTCTTCGGAGAGGATGAAAGTGAGTTCGTTGAAAAACCGCTGGCCGAAGAAGCGGTCGAAAAGCTCCATCTTCACTGCGTTTTTAATAAGTTTTTCCGTGTGCTTGCCGATCTTGAAGCCCATGCGCTGCTCAAAGCGGATGGCGCGGAAGATCCGGGTGGGGTCTTCGACAAAACTGAGGTTGTGCAGGATTCTGATCTGCCGGTCTTTCAGGTCGTTCTGGCAGTTGAAGAAGTCCACCAAGGTGCCGAAGGTGTCCGGATTGAGGTGGATGGCCATGGCATTGATGGTGAAATCGCGGCGGTAGAGATCGAGCTTGATGGAACTCAGCTCCACCGTAGGCATGGCGGCCGGATATTCGTAGTATTCCAGACGGGCGGTGGCGATATCGATCTTGAACCCGTCGGGCAGTTTCACCACGGCGGTGCCGAACTTCTCATGGGTGCGCACCCTGCCGCCCAGTTTTTTGGCGAGTTTTTTGGCATAGGCCAACCCGTCGCCCTCGATGACCACGTCCAGATCGAGATTTTTGATGTGCAGCATCAGGTCGCGGACAAAGCCACCCACCGCATAGGCGTGGCAGCCGGACTCCTGCGCCACCTCGCCCAAGGTTTGCAAAAGGAGGATGATCTCGCGGTTCAAGACCTCCGCCATCAGATCGCTCAGATTGCGATTGCGGGCCGTGGAGGGTTGGTCGGTGTCGGCCAGCAACCGGCGCGGGATGTGGGCCGGATCGTTGACCAGCAGATGGAGAAGGTCGGTGCGGGTAATGACCCCCAAGACCACGCCCTCTTCCACCACCGGGATAAAGCGCTGACGGTTTCCGATGATGAGTTCCTGGATATCTGCCAGGGTGGCGGTGGGGGGCAGGGTGGCGAAATCGGTGGTCATGTAGTCGCTCACCGGGGAATCGCCGAGCCCTAAGTGGATGGATTTGCCCACCACCAGGCGGGAGATGAGGCCGACTGCTTGGTGCTGTTCATTGACGATGAGCAGCACCGTGATGTTGTAGCGGTTGAGCAGTTCGTCCGCCCCGTTGATCGTAAGGGTCGGCGGGCCGGAGATTACCGGGGCGGACATGAGCTCCCGCGCCAACCGCTGGGGTCGGACATGCTTGTGCAGGAGCAGGATCAGCTTTTCTTCCGCCTCGATCAGAGTGAGATCCTTGATGGTGGCCGAAGCGGCCGAGGCATGGCCGCCGCCCCCGAAATCACGGGCAATGGCGCCGACGTTCACCTCAGGAATTCGGCTGCGGGCAATGAGATGGGTGCGGCCTCCCATATGGGTCAGAGCGAACAGGGTGTCCAGGTTCTCCATCACCATGAAACGGCGGACGATAACGGAAAATTCGTCAATATATTCAGGAGCTTCTATCTTGGCCACCACCAGATCAAGACCGTGGATGGTGTAGGTGATGGCGGAGTTGATCAGGGCATGGAGCAGGGTGACTTCCTGGCTGGTGAGCTCCTGGGCGATGAACTGGGCGATGGCGTTGAGGTTGGCGCCCTGGCTCAGCAGCCAGGCGGCGGCCTCCAGATCTTCCGGGCTGGTGGTGTCAAAGGCGAATGAGCCGGTGTCCTCATAGATGGCCATGGCCATGAGGGTTGCTTCCTCCGGGGCGAGCGGGAGGGATTTTTCCCGAAGGAGCCGGACAAAGATGGTGGTTGTGGAGCCCACCAGCCGGACCTGCTCCACCGAACCGTGCAGGTCTTCCGGGGTGTCGGGATGGTGGTCGTAGAGGTGGATGTCCAGGCCGGGGTTATTCAGACATTGGGCAAAGTCGCCGATGCGGGAGGCTTGGCGGGTGTCCACCACGATGAGCCGTTGGATCTGATCCTGGGGGATGTTTTTTAGGCGCTGGAAGGTGTAGTGGTATTGCACCGACTGGGCGAGAAAATCCCGCAGGTTTCTTTCTTGGGAGCCGGAAAAGGCAAGCACCGCCTCGGGGTAGAGCTTGTGCGCGGCGATCATCGAGGCCAGCCCGTCAAAATCGGCGTTCACATGGGTGGTGATAACTTCCATATTTTGTAAGGCCTCTATTTTTCAGGGCAAACATGCGCGGGGAAAAATGCGGGGGGAGATGCCATGCGGCAGGGCAAGCTCTTGGAATGATTATAGACGATCATTCCCGGTGATCAAAGAGAATCAGCCCCTGGGATGGAATTTCTGGTGGGCGCTCTTGAGCCGGTTGCTGTCCACATGGGTGTAAATCTGGGTGGTGGCGATGTCGGCATGGCCCAGCATCATCTGCACGGAGCGGAGATCCGCGCCATGTTCCAGCAGGTGGGTGGCAAAGGAGTGGCGGAGCACGTGGGGGCTGATCTTCTTGGTGATTCCGGCCAGGCGGGCGCTCTGCTGGACGATCTGCCAGAAACGCAGGCGGGTCATGGGTTTGCCGTGGCCGGTGACAAAGAGGAAATCGCTGGTTCTTTTCTTGAGGATTCTGGGGCGGGCGTCGCGGGTGTAGACCTTGAGGTATTCGCGGGCTGCTTCGCCAAAGGGGATGAGCCGTTCCTTGGAGCCTTTGCCGAAAACCCGGACATAGCCGCCCATGAGATTGACTCCGGCCAGGGGCAGATTGACCAGCTCCGAAACCCGCATGCCGGTGGCGTAGAGCAGATGCAGCATGGCGTTATTGCGCAGGGCCAGGGAATCATCATTGGCCGGGGGGGCAAGAAGCCGGTTCACCTCGGTGATGGTGAGCACCTTGGGGAGCGGGCGGCCCGGTTTGGGCAGATCCAGGATGGCGCAGGGATCAATGGCAATGCATTTTTCCGCCAGGAGAAATTTGAAAAAACTGCGCAACGAGGAGATTCGCCGGGCATTGCTTCGGTTGGAAATACCCTGGCGATGGCAATGGTCGAGGTAGGCGCGGAGGTGGCTGGCGTTAATATCGGTCAGTTGGCTGATGCGTTTTGGGCGGAGAAAATCAAGAAAGGAGGCAAGATCAGCCTGGTAGGCCAGGATGGTGTTGCCTGCCAGGCGGCGTTCCAGGGTGAGGTACTGAAGGAACTGGTCGAGGAAAGGCTCGGAAAAAAAAGACGCTCCGCCGGGTGGAGAGGAAGGAGACGGCGGCTGTGGCCGGTCCCGGTCGGAGCGTGGGAATTTATCAGCAGATTTTCCTCGTTTGCTGTTCATTTATTCAATGAGCCAACGAGGGAAAGAGCGGCAAGTTAGTCGCGCTCGCCGCGCATCATGAGCTTGCGGATTTTCCGTTTGGATTCTGCTTGCTTGCGACGGCGTTTTGCGCTGGGCTTCTCGTAGTACTCACGGCGTTTGAGCTCTTTTTTCATCCCATCCAGCTGCATCTTTTTCTTGAGCAGCCGAATCGCCTGTTCGATATCGCCTCTAACTTCTATTTCGATCATGATCTCTCCAGTATGCGGGTTGCAACGTCACGGTTCAGAATTTTTAGCCAACGCCTGTTTCACAAGAAGCTGAAGTGGCGCAGATTTTTAAAAAGAAACCGTTTATATAGCCGATCATTACGCTGATTGTCAAATATTTTTTTCCGACACACCCTGGGGAGGAAAGATCTTGCCGGGGTTGAGGATGTTGCGCGGGTCAAAGAGTTTTTTGATCTCTTGCATGAGCGCCATGGTCGGCGGGTCAAGCTCCATGGGTAGATACGCCGCCTTGGTCAGGCCAATACCGTGTTCGCCGGACAGGGTGCCGCCCAACCGCAGTACCTCCTCAAAAAGAAGCTGTTTGGCGGTATTGGCTTGGCGCACTTCGTGGGGATCATTTTTGTCCAGCATGATATTGACGTGGATATTGCCGTCTCCGGCGTGGCCGAAGGTGAAGATGATGACCCCAAGCTCCCGGCTCAAGGCCTCGGTACAGGCGACCAGTTGCGGCAACCGGCTGCGGGGAACCACTACGTCTTCGCTCATTTTGTGGGGTTTGAGGCTGAAGGCCGACGGGGAGACGGCGCGGCGGGCGGCCCAGAGCTGATCGGCCTCAGCTTCGCTTTCGGCGGTGCGGCTCTGGATGATCCCCGGCTGGGTTCGCAAAAACTCTGTCAGCTGGCGGGTGGCAAGGGGCACGAAATCCCTCTGTCCGTCAAGCTCGATTAGGAGAAGGGCGCCGGCCTCTTCCGGGAAGGGGAAGGGAAGTTTGTCCCGGATAATGGTCAGGGCGGTCCGGTCCATATATTCCAGGGTGCAGGGGCTATGGTGGGCGAGGATGCTCGTCACCAGGCTGGTTGCCTCGGCCATCCCGTTACAGAGAACCAGCAACGTGCTGCGGGCCTCCGGGGCGGGGAGGAGCTTGACCGTGATTTTGGTGATGATGGCCAGGGTTCCTTCTGAGCCCACCAGTAATCGGGTAAGGTCGTAGCCCACCACCCCCTTGGCGGTTCTGACTCCGGTATGGATGAGGCGGCCATCAGGCAGCACCGCCTCCAGGCCAAGGACATAGTCGCGGGTTACCCCATACTTCACCGCGCTCGGGCCGCCGGCGCACTCGGCGACATTGCCGCCCATGGTGCAGAATTTCAAGCTGGCCGGGTCCGGCGGGTAGTAGAGGCCGTGCTGCCCTGCTTCTGCGCGCAAATCTCCGGTGATGACCCCAGGCTCGACCACGGCGATTTGGTTGTCTTGATCGATTTCCAGGATGCGGTTCAGGCGGCTCAAGACCATGACTAGGCCGCCTGCCACCGGCAAGGCGCCGCCGGTCATGCCGGTGCCTGCCCCCCGTGGCACCACGGGGAACGGGGTGTCCGAGGCCAGCTGCATGATGAGGCGGATTTCTTCGGTGGAGCCAGGAAAGACCACGGCTGCGGGAGGATATTCCTGGCCGGTGCCGTCATAGGAGTAACACGCTAGCTCTTCCGGGACCGTAGTTACCTGGCCCCGGCCGACAATTTTCTGTAGCTTGTGGATGGTGTCCTGGTTCATTGAGTGTTTTCCGCTTGGCAGGAGTTTTTCCGGCAGGGTGTAAGTCGTTGTTCAAGAATGGCAGTGTAATGGCGACGGTTAGTTATTTTGTAAGGGCTCCTAAAAATCCCTACAAAATAAGCAGGGAACTTATTATAAGGATACGTGTTCAGTGCCATTTTTGTCTGGTGTCCGCGGTGTCGTTACTTCAGTGTTGCTCCATGGGGCAGCATGTTTCCTTACAATTCAGTACGCAACTATTTGGAAAAAAGCTATGGAAAAGAAGATTCGGCTGGCCCTTGTCGCTGGGGGCAAATCCGGCGAGCGGGAGGTTTCGCTGGCCGGGGCCAAAGAGGTGGAAAAGGCGCTCAGTCTGGAAAAATATGAGGTTCGGCGCTATGATCCTGCCACGGATTTGGCTCAGCTGGCTGCGGATGCCGCGAAAATCGATATGGCCTTTATTCTGCTCCATGGCCCCTTGGGCGAAGATGGCACCATGCAGGGCTTTCTCGATCTGCTGGGGATTCCCTATCAGGGGGCGGGGGTCTTGGGCTCCGCCCTGGCCATGGACAAGAATCTGGCCAAGATTCTCTACCAACAGGCCGGACTTTCCGTGGCCGCCTGGGAGATGGCGCAGCCGGAAGATCAAAAAAATCCACGCCGATTGCTGGAGCGGCTTTTTTTGCCGGTGGTTATCAAGCCCATCCGCCAGGGCTCCAGCCTTGGGATGAGCCTGGCCCGGAATGAAGAGGAACTGGTTCAGGGGCTGGCCAAGGCGTTCACCTTTGACAGCGAGGTCATGGTTGAGCAGTATGTGCGGGGTCGGGAGATCACCGGTGGGGTGCTTGGCAACAAAGAACTCACCGCTCTGCCCATCGTCGAGATTATCCCCGGTGAGGAGTATGCCTTTTTTGACTATCAGGCCAAATACCAGCCGGGAGCCTCGCGCGAGGTCTGTCCGGCGGAGTTGCCGCCCGAGATAACCGCCAGGGCTCAAGCGATCGCGCTGGCTGCGCACCGGGCCTTGCAGCTCAAGGGGTACAGCCGGACAGACATGATTGTCGCCACCGACGGTATCTATGTGCTTGAGACCAACACAGATCGGAAGAGCACA
>JBAZCG010000069.1:0-18836 GCA_041671085.1 Desulfurivibrionaceae bacterium
CAGGCCATACTCTCACGCATGGTTATCGCCAACTATGGCGAAAGTCCACGACAGGTGGCAGAGGTTCTTGCCAGCGTAAGCACCGGGGGTTACCAAAACATCTACATGGGCTCTCTGCAAAAACGCCTCTCCCTGGCCACCGATTTCCTCAACAAGAGCGAAAAAGCACCCCAAACTGGAAAGATACGAGAAGAGGCGCTGCACAATATCGAGGCCGGCCTGGAGATGATTCCAGATGAGCTGTATGAGACCCTGGATATTTTTGGTCCCCAGGAAAAAGCCACAGCGAAGGCCGGGCATCCCCCCCGGCAAGACTGGTCGCTGCACAAGGATATCTTTTCCCTGCTCAGCTTTTTTAAACGCCGATCCGTGATCAAAAAAAAGATGCGCGACATGGTCCGTGGCCAAGTCAGCTTCGAGGCCCAGGATTACACGGTCATTGCCAGAAATTTCAGGATCACCGACGCCCAGGCCGCCCATCTGGTCCAACTGCTCAACAGCTGCTTTGACCAGAATGGTCGCTTCCGCAGAAGCGCCTTTGAAAAAAACATCCCCGAGTTTGTCCAGTACGAAACCAAGGTCTTTGAATTCCTTTGGCATTACCTGAAGGAGCTTGTCTCTCGGGACGACAGAGTTTCTTTCCTCAACGCCATGCAACACCTCATTGCCCAGCTCGACAGGCCGGCGGAGGCGCTGAGGATTCTGCTGCACGATATTTTTCACCAAGCGCACAGAGTGGGATTTTCCGACCGCAATGGGTTACTGCTTGCCAACATTCTTCTCCGCACATACAATCAAGAACTTGGCAACCATATCGAACTCACGCCGGAAGAGGTGCTCCAGGTCAAGATGGGGCTCGATCAGGAGATGATCGCCCAGGCCCTGGCTTTTCTTGATGAGAATCAAGAACACCTCTTCCGCAAGCTGAGAACCATCCATGAGGAATTGCACAAAACCCTCGGCCAGGAAACCGGCACGGCCACGATCCCCCTGCACTACCTCACAACCCTGGAACGGGAGCTGGTCATCTTTCTCGCCCTGGTGGGCGGGCCGCTCTCCCACAAAATTCTCCATGGAGTGGTCAAGGAATACGGCAACCCCGACTCCGGGATCTACGCTTCCCTCCCCGGCCCCGAAGAGGCCAAGGGCTTTCTCCAGCTGCTCCAGGTTGCGGTCCGCGGCTTAAAGCGGTTTGCCGGCATGGAGGATCTCCTGCTGCTTACGATCCTCACCGACCGGGAGCCACGATTTCGCGCCCTGTGGGACAACGATTCCCATGCCTCCCTGGTCAAACGGGTCATGGAATGGGCACGGTGAGAGGCGTCCTGCGGGACCGTGGCCATTTTTTCTTCTCTTGCAATCCCGCGAAAGACCGGGTACCTCTTGCTGCGAAAAGTCAGTTGCTTACCATCCGTTTTTGGGAGAAACCACCATGGAATTCGAATCATTTGAACAGGCCCTACATCTCTGCATGACCGCCACCCCAGGCAGCGACGAGCAGGAGGCCGCCCTGATTTACTGCCTGGATAACGCCCCGCCCGAGCTCAAGGACAAGATCGCCGACGGTCTGGCGCATTTCCACAAGAAGGAAAAACCGGGTTCCGGCTGCGGATGCGGCTGCAATCACGGTCATGACTGAGTTTGCTACAGGCAGGGGCGCAACTCTTCCCCGTTATTTCTTCTGAAAAAGCGGGAGAAACTCTCCGTAGCCTTCCTTTTCCAAGTCTGCCACAGGAATAAAACGCAGGGCCGCCGAATTGAGGCAGTAGCGCAACCCTATGGGCGGCGGGCCATCGGCAAAGACATGCCCCAGATGCGAGTTGGCTTCCCGACTGCGCACCTCGGTCCGCCTGCTAAAGAGCTTCCGGTCTTCGCGCTCAACGATTCTTTCCGGGGACAACGGCTTGGTGAAGCTCGGCCAGCCGGTGCCCGAATCAAACTTGTCCAACGAGCTGAACAAAGGCTCGCCGGAAACAACATCCACGTAGATGCCGGCCCGCTTGTTGTCCCAGAATTCGTTGTGAAAAGCCGGTTCGGTGCCCTCCTCCTGGGTAACCTGATACTGCAAGGGGGTGAGCCGTCGGCGCAATTCCGCCTCACTCCATTTTTGGGCAGCCCGGCCCTCGTGCCCCCAGATCTTCTCCAAAAATTGATCCCTGCCTGAACCGTTACGATAGTAGCGGTACCGGATGGGGTTCTTCTTGTAATAATCCTGATGGTACTCTTCTGCCGGATAAAAGGCGGTGGCCGGGGTGATGGGCGTCACAATGGGCTTGGCAAAGACCTTGCGTGCTGCCAGCTCGTTTCTGGATTTTTCGGCCAGCTGCCTCTGCTCCTCGTCAAGATAAAAAATCCCCGAGATGTAGGCGTGGCCACGATCTACAAACTGGCCGCCGCTGTCGGTGGGATCGATCTGGCGCCAAAAAACATCCAGCAGTTTTGTATAGCTGATTTTTTTAGGATCATAGACGATCTCAATCGCTTCAATATGCCCGCCCGCGCCATAGTTTTCATAGGTGGGTTTTTCCGTTTTCCCACCGATATAGCCGGAAGTGACCGAAAAAACCCCCTCCAGTTGCTCAAAGGTCTTTTCCATGCACCAGAAACACCCCCCGGCAAAGATCGCCTTTTTCCGCTTCTCCACCGCCCCGGCCCCTGGCGCGCCCAACAGGCTCACTAGGGCAAGGCCCAACAGGATAAAGGACGCGTTCTCGACTATCGGACCGATCATCTTCATGCGACCACCTCTCTGGTTATTTTTTTCCCCGCCTTGTCAGACAAATAAGCACGCACAGAAAAAAAACGATCAGAAAAAAGCCGGAGGCACTGTCTCCTCAGCCAGAAAACCATCCAACTCCTCCTGATGGTAAAAGGCCCGTTCAAAGAACAGCCCTTGGCTCGGCGCGGTGTATTCTTTCAGCACCACCGGCGTCTCAAGAAAATGGCGGACCTCAGCCACGGTGAGCTGCCCCTTGCCAACCTCGGCCAGCACCCCAACAATGCGGCGCACCATCTTCCAGAGAAAATGCGAGCCCACGATGCGAAAAAGGATGAGATCCTCGGTTTCCACGATCTGGGCCTTGTGCACCATGACCAGCGGAGATTTCTTCTTGATCACCTGCAGGTCGGTGAATGAGGTGAAGTCGTACATCCCCACCAAGGCAGTGGCCGCCTCCTGCATGAATCCTGCGTGCAGCGGCTCCGGGATCTGCCAGACATAATCCCGGCCCAGGGCGGTCTTGCGTTTGGCGATCTGGTAGAGATAGCTGCGCCCTATGCAGTTATGCCGGGCATGGAAGCGCACCCCTGCCCTTTTGCACTCCAGGATGACGATATCCTTGGGCAGGAGTTCGTTCAAGCGTTCCCCGATCTCCTTTGGGCTGTGCTCGGTATGCGCCTCCAGATGGGCGACAAACCGCAGTCCATGCACCCCGGTATCGGTGCGACCGCTGCCCTGCACATCTACCTCTCCCTCAAAAAGTGCGGCCGCCGCCTTGAGCAGGCTGCCCTGAATGCTTTTGGCGTCATTCTGCTTCTGCCAGCCGCTGTATCGGCCGCCGTCAAACTCCAGGGCCAGCTTGAATCGTTTTGCATGTTCGTTCATCGTGATGGTCCTTTACAAAATCATTTTTAAAACGCCGGGCCCGCGCCTGCTTATTTCTCAGATTCCTGCCAGCCCACCGCCTGCCGCCGCGTTGCGCTGAACCCGATAAAGGCAAAGCTGCCCGCCACAAAACAGAGGACAAAAAGGCCGCTTCCCATGAAGGAGGCGCCATAGCCCCACTCCCGATTCAGGCTCCCGGAGACTACGGCGGCAAGAAAGGTGGCCAGGGTGCGCACGCCGTAGAGCAGACCGGAGTTGCCACCCAGCCGCCCGGAAGGAAAAAGCAGCGCCACCAACACCCCCAGTTCCAGCAAGGCCACCGTATCGCCCAGATTGTGCAGCAACCGGATGATCACCAGGCTCCGGATGCCGACAGCCAGCGGGGTCAACACCTGAAACAGCGCGGAAAAGGCCATGCCCCCAAGAAAGAAGAGAAACACCGATCTCCGTTTGTCATGAAACCTGCCGACCAGGGGGACAGCCAGGGCCATCCACAACCCCATGCAGGCAAAGACCAGCCCTATCTGCCGGGGAAGCAGCCCGAACTTTTCTTTCAGCAGCAGGGAAAATGAAGTCTGCTCCACCCCGAAATGGGTGCCCAGCACAAAAAGACAGGCGAGCAGCAGCAGGGGCTTGAAGCGAAGGACATCCCCGCTGTATTCCTTGAAAGAAAAGACAATGGGCTCGTAATCGACCAAAAACAGCGAGAGACAAAAAATGGCCCCGGCCCCCGCCATGGCCAGGGAAAATAACAGGGTGGGCGATGACATTTGCACCACCAGGCCGCCAACCAGGGGACCAAGGCCGAAGCCCAGATAGGTGCTCAACTGGTAGGTCGCCACCCTCCGGCTCCGCTGAATCTGGCCGAAATGCTTGAGGTAGAGGGATTCACTCACCACCACCAGGGCCGCGCTCCCCAGCCCCCCGATACACACCGCCGCCAAAACCCAAGCAAAGGAGCGGGCGGTCAGGAGGGCAGCAAAATATCCTCCATAGAGCAGCGCGCCGCAGAGCATGGTCCGTTTGGGCGAAAAAATATCGGAAAACAGACCGAGCGGCAGCATCAGCGCCATGGAGGAGAGGGAAAAAAGGCCGATGGCCATACCGATCTGCAGGTCGCTCAAGCCATAGCCCTTGAGAAGCAGGGGCAGATAGGCCAGCACCAGCCAATGCGTGAAGTAGATGAAAAAACGGATGGTGATGGACAGCAGGATCTGGCGACGCATGGGGAGTCCCTGGTTAAACGGAGTCGATCCTCCCTTCTAGCACGCTTAGGCCAAAGAGGCAATGCGGAGTTGGGCCGGGAACTACCCAGGCGAGAGACCCTGATGGGATCGCTCCGGTTCAGCGGCAGCGGGATGCCGCTGAACCGGAGGTCAGCTTGCTATTTTTTTCTCCCGGTCAGGACCAGGCAGACCGTTAGGCCGCGATCAGATACGGTCGAAGCGGTCCAGGTTCATGACCTTGTTCCAGGCGGCGACGAAGTCGCGCACGAACTTTTCCTTCGCATCGTCCTGGGCATAGACCTCGGCCAGGGCACGCAACTGCGAGTTGGAGCCGAAAACCAGGTCCACGCGGGTGCCGGTCCACTTGAGTTCGCCGCTGACGCGATCACGCCCCTCGAACACGTCTTCGTCTGCCGGGGTTGCCTTCCAGGTCGTGGACATGTCGAGCAGATTCACAAAAAAATCATTGGTCAGCGTCTCCGGCCGCTTGGTGAAGACGCCGTGGGGGGACTGTCCGAAGTTGGCATGCAAGACACGCATCCCGCCAACGAGGACCGTCATCTCAGGAGCGGTCAGCGTCAGCAGTTGCGCCCGATCCACCAGCATTTCCTCCGCCCTTACGGCGTATTTGGTTTTCTGGTAGTTGCGGAACCCGTCTGCTTTCGGCTCGAGGACACCGAAGGACTTCACATCGGTTTGCTCCTGCAACGCATCCGTGCGTCCCGGCGTAAAGGGAACCGTTAGCTCGTGGCCACCCTTCTTCGCAGCCTGCTCGACACCTGCGCATCCGCCCAGGACAATCAGGTCGGCAAGCGACACCCCCTTCTTGCCCGACTGCGCGCCGTTGAACCCCTTTTGGATTCCCGCAAGGGTCTGCAGCACAGTCGCAAGTTGGGCCGGCTGGTTGACCTCCCAATCCTTTTGCGGGGCAAGGCGAATGCGTGCCCCGTTTGCACCGCCGCGCTTATCGGAATCTCGGAATGTGGAGGCCGACGCCCAGGCAGACGAGACCAGTTGGGAGATCGACAGGCCCGAGGCAAGGATCTTGGCTTTGAGGTCTGCGATGTCCTTGGCGTCGATCAGCCCATGATCGACTGCGGGCACCGGGTCTTGCCAAAGCAGTTCCTCTGCCGGAACCTCCGGGCCGAGATAGCGCGCGCGTGGGCCCATATCGCGGTGGGTCAGCTTGAACCACGCCCGGGCAAAGGCGTCCGCGAACTCCTCGGGGTTCTGCTGGAACCGCTTCGCGATCGGCTTGTAGATCGGGTCGAACTTCAGTGAGAGGTCTGCCGTGGTCATCATCGGCCGGTGCTTCTTGGACGGGTCGTGCGCGTCAGCCACCATGTCCTCTTCGTCCACGTCCTTGGCCAGCCACTGATGCGCGCCAGCCGGGCTCTTGACCAGTTCATACTCGTATTTGAGCAGCACCTTCAGATAGCCCATATCCCAGGTGGTCGGGTTCGGCTTCCAGGCGCCCTCGATGCCGCTGCTGATCGTCTCACCGCCCTTGCCGCTGCCGAAGCTGCTCTTCCAGCCGAGACCCTGCTCTTCGATGGGGGCTGCTTCTGGCTCAGGGCCCAGATGCGACGCAGGGCCAGCGCCGTGACACTTGCCGAAGGTGTGGCCGCCGGCAACGAGCGCCACGGTCTCTTCGTCGTTCATCGCCATGCGCTCGAAGGTCACGCGGACGTCCCGGCCGGAGGCAACCGGATCCGGTTTGCCGTCCGGGCCTTCCGGGTTCACATAGATAAGGCCCATCTGCACGGCCGCCAAGGGATTTTCCAGATTCCGGTCGCCGGAATACCGGCTCTTGGGCTTGTCGCTCGTAGCCAGCCATTCCTCTTCACCACCCCAGTAAACATCCTCTTCCGGCTCCCAGATGTCCTCGCGCCCGCCGCCGAAGCCGAAGGTTTTGAATCCCATCGACTCCAGCGCGCAGTTGCCGGCGAGGATCATCAGGTCGGCCCAGGAGATTTTGTTGCCGTATTTCTGCTTGATCGGCCAGAGCAGACGGCGCGCCTTGTCGAGGTTCACGTTGTCCGGCCAGCTGTTGAGGGGCGCAAGGCGCTGATTACCGGAACCCCCGCCCCCGCGGCCGTCGCCCATGCGGTAGGTGCCTGCGCTGTGCCACGCCATCCGGATGAAGAGCCCCCCGTAGTGACCCCAGTCGGCCGGCCACCACTCCTGCGAGTCGGTCATCAGGGCGTACAGGTCTTTCTTCAGGGCGGCCAGATCGAGTTTCTTGAATTCTTCCGCGTAGTTGAAACCCTCACCCAGGGGATTGGATTTGGCGGAATGCTGGTGCAGAATATGAAGGTTCAACTGGTTCGGCCACCAGTCCCGGGTGGACATGCCGCCGCCGGCTACTTGTTTGCTGGTTCTGCCTGTTACCGGACACTTGCTGTTTTCGCTCATCTTCGTTCTCCTTTGAGGTTGAAGGTTGCAAAGCTAACAAAGTGGGTGTTGGGGCATTTCATTTGGCTGCGTTCTTTTACGGCATGACCCGCACGTCAAGGTTCCTGCGCGGATAATCCCCTTTTTCGATGCTGTCATAAAGGTCGTGTTGGCGGCAGGCGGCAGGGATACCGCACGGTGCGCGACTTTGCGCCGTCTTTTTATTAATATAGCAAAATAACAGCAGAACCACAAATACGCCGGCCCATACATATGCATAGCGATTTTTCTCCGAACCGGACCCGACATCGGGTCGACATTGCCCTGGCTACGCCCCATGTCGGCTGGAAAAATCGATAATTCCCCCGTACGGTGAAATTGAAAATCGTGTCGTGCTTTTTTTTTGCAACACAGCCAAAAAGTCTATTCTCATAAGGAGGGAATATGCTGAAACGAACCCTGCTCGCAACATGTGTCGGAATATTGCTGGTCAGCCAGAACGCCATGGCAGACAGTGCCGCCCAAAACGGAGCCCTTGGCGGCGCGGCCGGAGGTGCCATTCTCGGCCAGGCCATCGGCCGCAACACCAAGGGGACCCTGCTGGGCACCGCCATCGGCGGGGTGCTCGGTTATATGGTCGGCAACGAGATGGACAAGGGACCGGGACAGCCGAGCCAACGATATTACCCGCCGCCCAGAGTTGTCCAACAGTATGAGGAGCAAGCCCCTGCCGATTGCCGGGAGGTGGAGGTGCTGGCCACGGTGGACGGCCGGCCGGAACGGGTCTATAGCACCGCCTGTTACGAAAACGGGGCCTGGGTTCTCCAGGACGACAGCCGCCGGGTGGTGAGTCAGACGGTTATCATCGACCGCGATCGCGATTATCCGTCAGCCAGGGTCTCCTACCGGGGCCACGACCGATACAGGGGAAACCACCATTGGGAGGAACCCAGATATCGCTCGGCGTATCGTGGCTATCCTGGCCGGGATCGGCAATGCGACAACACCCGGATCATCTTCCGCTGAGCACGAGGGGAAAAAAGTCCCGGGCGAATGCCGTCCCGGAAGAATTATTGACGGACAAGCCTACAACCACAACAGCAGCAGGCAGAGGGTCAGCGCGGTATAAAGGAGGTAAATGCCGATCCAACCCTGGTGCAGAAAGGCGCGGACCGCAAAGGCGGTTCTGGATAAGGCCCGGCAGGTCGGATGGATCAGACGGTCCAAAATGAGGTCCGGGGTATGGGCGGCAAGACTGGCCACGGCAGGGAAAAACCCAATGGCCCGGCCGCCGGCGATGTCGCTCCACAACCCCCAACGGAAAAGGCTGACCAGCATCTCCGCAAAGGAAACAGCCGTATATTGCATGCGGGGTGTTGCCTCCCGGTAGCCGCAGCCCCAGGTAGCTGGTCGCTTTTCGCGGCAGGGCTCAGGGAAAGACTTCTGCCGGAGGAAGAATCCGGCAGAGAGAGCCAGCAGCAGGAAGGCGCAGAGACTGAGCCAATACACCGGCGCCAGACTACCGATCAGCATGCTCTCCGGGCTCCCGGCCGGAGAGAGGGTTGCAACCGTTGTGCCCAGCCAGGCACCAACAGCCCGCTGCAACAGAGGGACAATCGTCCAAGGCGCCAGGCCGATTATCAGGCAGCAGAACAACAGGCTGCCCATGGGCAGGAGCATGCTGCCCGGCGCCTCACCAGGCGACACCGGAAATTGACGCCGCGCGGTGCCCAAAAAGGTGACGCCGAAGACCTTGACAAAGCAGGCCACGGCCAGCGCGCCGGTCATGGCCAGGGCGGGGGCGGCCAGAATCGTCAGGGAAAGCGGGAAGGGGGCGCCTTCGGCCTGGCTGTGCAGCAGGCCCAAGTAGATGAGCCATTCGCTGACAAAGCCGTTGAGCGGCGGCAACCCGCAGATGGCCACGGCCCCGCCGAGAAAGAAAAAGGCGGTGCGCGGCATCGAACGCAGCAACCCGCCGTAACGGTCGATTTCTCTGGTGCCGGTGGCCTGGATCACTGCCCCGGCCCCGAGAAAGAGCAGGGATTTGAAAAGGCCGTGGTTGACCACATGGAGCAGAGCCCCGGCCAGGCCGAGGACGACAAGGGCTGGGTTGTGGAAGGTTTTTCCCAGCAGGGCGCAGCCCAGGCCGATCAGGATGATGCCGATATTCTCCACACTGTGATAGGCGAGCAGCCGCTTGATGTCATGCTGGGCCAGGGCAAAGACCACGCCCATGATGGCCGAAACCACGCCGAGGACGAGAATACTCCCGCCCCACCAGGCCGGCTGGCCGGTATAAAAACTTGCCACCCGGACCAATCCGTAAATCCCCATCTTGATCACCACCCCGCTCATGAGGGCGGAAACATGGCTGGGCGCGGCGGCATGCGCTCCAGGCAGCCAGATGTGCAGGGGCATGACCCCGGCCTTGAGGCCAAAACCGAACAGGGCCAGAAGGAAAATCGCCCCGGCCTGAAAAGTGGCGCCGTCAAGGGTGGCGGCCAGGGGAAAATCGAAATTGCCGCCGGGACCGGCCAGAAGAATGAACATGGCAAAAAGTGCCAGGGTGCCGGTGTGGGTGGCGGCAAGATAGACATAGGCGGCCCGACGGGCCTCTTCTTCTTTCTGCTCGGTAAGGATCAGCAAAAAGCTGCCGATGGCCATGACCTCCCAGGCTATGAGGAAGAGAATACCGTTGCGGCTGACCGGCAGGAGAACAATGGCCGCGCCCAACATGCCGTAAAAGAGCCGGAGCCTGCCCGCCGCCGCGCCGTGCCGGACCTGGGGAAAGTAGCCGAGCCCGTAAACGGAGCCCAGACCGAGGATGAGCAGGGCAGGCAGAAGGAAGAGCGCGGCCAGGCCGTCCAGTTCAAGGAGAAAATTGCCGCCGGGGATGGCCCAGGGTGCCGCCAGCAGGGGCGCGGGAGTTTGCCAAGCCCCGGCCAGCGCGGCGCCAAGGCCGAGGGTTGCGCCGGTCAGCAGAAGGACAACGGAGAGGATTTCACCGCTCTTTGCCCACCGACCCCAAGCCAGGGCGGGTAGCCCGGAGCAGAAGATCAGGCTTACGGCGGCAAGGTAGAGCTCAACCAAGGTCCCATCCTCCCTCTCTTCGATTCATGCGTTATAGAGCCACGACAGACAAAGAACCTGCGAAATCTTTCTCCTATCTCCTGCCAAGCAGACGCAACAACCCATCCAGAATGGTGTAGGGATGCGGCGGACAACCCGGGATATAGAGATCCACCGGCAACAGAGGATCAAGCCCCGGGCTCACCTCGCTACTGTGCAGAAACGGCCCGCCATTGATGCCGCAGGCCCCGACCGCGATGACGAGTTTTGGCGCCGGCATCGCCTCATAGGTGGCCAGCACCGCGCTGCGCATGTTTTCCGTGACCGGCCCGGTCAGCAGGAGGCCATCCGCGTGGCGGGGAGAGGCGACAAACTGGATGCCGAAGCGGCCCAGGTCGAAAACCAGGGTGCCGAGCACGTTGCAATCCGCCTCGCAACCGTTGCAGCCGCCGGCGGAAACCTGGCGCAATTTGAGGGAGCGACCAAAGAGCTTCAGCCGCGCAGGCTCAAGCGGTTGCGCCAGGGGATATTCCCCGCCGCTGTAGAGCAGATCCTGCCGCTGCCGAACGGCAAGGCGGTAGTCGTTGTCAAAGGTGATCCGGCCGTGGGGACAGGCCGGACAATCGGCGCAGAACAGGCAGCGACCCAAATCAAGAACCAGCCTGCCGTCCACCTGCTTGCAGGCCCCATAGGGACACAGCGCCTCGCAGGCCCGACCGCAGTCGGACGGACAATCCCCGCTGAACGTGGGCAGCCCCCGAAAGCGCGGCGGCAGGATCGGCTCCTCCCTCGGGAATTTTCCCGTTCTGAATCCCTGACGCCACCGTTCTCGTATCATCTGCAGCATATTCTTTTGCCCTCAAATTCTCTCACAAACAGGATCCATTCGCGCCCCGGGAAAAAACTTAGAGCACGATGGCAAATATTTTGCTGATTACCAGGCAATCTCAGTCAAGTTCTTTTCATATGCAGTCAAAATCCCATTGGCCCGCAGCCGAGCACCGGAGAGGCTGCCGAAAAAGGGCTTTGCACTGTTTGAGGCGAAGCCGAGTTTGCAAAGCCCCGGCAGCATCGAGGAGCACAGGGCCTCCCGCCAAAGGCGGGACAAGGGACACAGGGGGCCCTTTCTTTGGTTCGTTTCTTTGGGCAAGCAAAGAAATGAACAGACGAATAAAGCCTATTCCTCGGCGTCCGGCCCCATTTTCCAAATCATTACAAATCAAACCCACAGTACGAGAGGTTAAAACTCTTGTTGCACAGGGGAAAATCGGAAATCTGCTCATCGCGCATCGCCATGGCCAACCCGCTCCAGTTATGGAAGGATGGGTCAACAATCTTGTAGCGCCGCAGGCGGCCATCGTTGTCGGTGAGACCGACGTGGAGCACCTCACCCCGCCAGCCTTCCACCAGGGAGATTGCCAAGGCATTGCCCTTGAGCGGCCCGACCGGCGCCCGGATGGGACCTTCCGGCAGATTATCCATGATCCGCCGAAGCAGCTCGATGGAGACGCTGATCTCCCGGCTGCGCACCTTGGCCCTGGCCATGGCATCGCCGGTTTCCTCGGTGATCAGATCATCAAACAAATGGCGATAGACCCCGGTCGGATGGAAAAAGCGGCTATCGCGGGGCACTGCGCAGGCTTTGGCCGCCACCCCGACCAGACCGAGATCCTCGGCCACCGAGCGGGACAAACGGCCCCGCCCTTCAAACCGGCTCAAAACCGAGGGCGCATCAAAAAAGAGATCCAGGGCGCCCAGGGTGTTGCCCTCGATACCCTTGAGCCGGGCCAGCATTTCTTCGGCCAGGGGCGGAGCAAGATCAAAGAGCACCCCACCCGGCCGCGCCAGCCCTCGGCCGAAACGGCTGCCGCACAGGGCGGCGGTCAGGTTGAGGTAGTCGCCGCGCAACCGGCCGCAATAGGAGAAGGTGGGCAGAAAGCCGACATCGCCGGCCAAGGCGCCGATATCCCCCACATGGTTGGCCAGCCGCTCCAGCTCAAGGGCCACGGCGCGGATGGCCTGAGCCTGGGCAGGAACCTCGCAGCCGCTTAAGGCCTCAAGCACCTGGCAGTGGGCTAGGCCATGGCCGATGGAGGTATCGCCGGCAATGGTTTCCATCTGCGCCATGGTGGACGGATGGGGGCCGTTCAACACCATCCGTTCAATATCCCGATGCTGGTAGCCAAGCGAGATTTCAAGATGCATTACCTTCTCGCCGTAGCACTGGAAACGGAAATGCCCCGGCTCGATGATGCCGGCATGGACCGGACCAACCGCCACCTCATGCACCCCTTCCCCGTCCACCCGGTAAAACTCCATTTCACCGCTGCGGGGGTGCTGATCTGCCGGGCGATTCCAGGCATCGTGCCCGGTGCGCCAAGCGCTGTGAAAACGGAGCGGTTTGAGCCAGGGATGCCCTTCCGGCACCACCCCGTACTGCTCGGCAATCTCCCTTTCAAAGAGATGCATCTGCGGACAGCTTGGGGTCAGGGAGGGAAACCGCTCGGTGATGCGGGTCCGGTACACGGCGACACAGGCGTTGCGATCCCGGGCGATAAGGGCGAAAAGCTCCAGTTCCCTGCCCTCTTCGGCTGCGGGCACTCCAAAACAGGCCACCACCCTGCCCTGTTTCCGTACCTCGGCCAGCAGGCAGTCGCTGAAATCGACAAAATCGAGAGTCTCCACCAACTCCAGGGTGACGGCCTCACCGTTTTTCAACAGTTGCGGATTCAGATTCTTCATGGCTTCACCTCCAGCAGTGCCGCCGCTTCGGCAAAGAGCTTCCTGGCCGGCTCGGGCAGGTAGAGCCCCAGGAGAAGAATGATGAGGAGCAGGACCAGCGGGGTACCGGTGGTCATGAGTGTCTCCCGATAATTGGTATCTCCTTTCCGTTCCAAAGGCGTGCCGAAAACGATCGAGAGCACCGTGCTGCCCATGCCGATGAAAATAACGGCCAGAAAGAAGAGGAACAACCCGCCGGTCAGATAATAGCCGCCCGTAAAGATGCCCCGGAGGATGGTAAACTCACTGATAAACGGGGCAAAGGGCGGCGAGCCGGTAATCGCCAGAAAGCCGAGAAGAAAAAGGCTGGCGGAAACCGGCACCAGGGTAATGGCGCCCTGGACTTCGCCCACCCGCTTGCTGGCGAACCGGCGATGGATGTTGCCTGCGGCCAAAAAGAGCACGCCCTTGGTCAGGGCATTGTTCATCAGATGCAGCATGGCCCCGAAGGTGGCGACTCCGCCGACGGCAACGCCGATGGCGAGAATCCCCATGTGCTCGACACTGGAATAGGCGAGAAGCCGCTTGAAATCGGGCTGCCTGATGACAAATACCGCGGCAAAGCCGAGGGAGATAAGGCCCATGGCCAGGAAAGCCTCGCGGGCCATGGCCCCGTCGCCTGCGGCATCCATGATCTGCAGGGTGCGCAGCAAGGCCAAAAAGGCCACGCTGGTGAGTCCGCCGGCCAAAAGCGCGCCGACCAGGCCGGGCGCTTCGCCGTAGGCGTCCGGTTTCCAGGTGTGCAGGGGGGCAAACCCGGCCTTGGTGCCGAAACCGACAAGCAGAAAGACAAAACCGGCCCTGAGCCACGGCCTGGAGTAGTTTGCCGCGCCATGCAGGATGTCGTCAAACTGCAGGCTGACATGCGCGCCTCCGGCCAGGGCTGCGTAGGCGACAAAAAGGATACCGAGCATGGCCAGGGCAATACCGACGGAGCATAAGATCAGGTATTTCCAGGTCGCCTCAATGGAGAGACGGTTGCGGTTGTAATAGATCAGCGGGGCGCTGGCCACGGTGGTCGCTTCCACCGCCACCCAGAGAAGGCCGAGATGCCGAGCCACCGCCGCCAGGCTCATGGCGGAAAGAAAAAGGAGCAGACAGCTGACAAAGATCCTGTTGCCCCAGGCGATACGGTAACGCAGATAACCCAAGGCATAAATCGAACAGCCGCAGAAAAGCAGGCTGACGATGAGCAGAATGAGGCGGCTGAACGGATCGACAGCGATCCAGTTCCCGGCCATGGGCAAGGAGGCGCCCTGCCCGCCCTGAATGACGAAGAAGGTCAACACCAGATGCGCCAGGCCGCAGACCGGCAGCAACAGCGGGCGGAAGCGGTCCGAAGGGAGACAGAAGGCGGCAAGGCCGCAACAGAGGGGCAGAAGGAGAAGCGCGACTATCATGTTATTCCCTCAAGGAAGAAAGCTGGCCGGTGTTCATGGTGGAAAATTCCCGGTTGATCTGGTGCATGACAATCCCCATGACAAAAACCGCGACCAGCAGATCGAGGAGCACTCCGGCCTCCACCATGAGGGGCATGGCCTCGGCCAGGAGCATGCCGAAGATGAAAACCCCGTTTTCAAAAATCAGGTAGCCGAGGGCCTGGGTGATGGCCTTGCGCCGGGTGATGAGCATGAGAAACCCGGTAGCCAGGGTCGCCAAGCCAACAGGGATAAAGAGCGAGCCGCGGTGCGCCTCGATGAGCGGCAGCCGGTCGCTGAAGATAAATGCCCCGGCCGTGGCCAGGGTGCCGAGGAGCAGGGTCGGCACATAGCCGATCAACGGCTCCATTTCCCTCCGGATATGCACCTGGCGGATGGCTCTTAAAAGCAGAAAAGGAATGGCAAGCCCCTTGAGCAGGAAAGCCCCGCCGGCCAAAATCAGGGAATGGCCGGAAAACCCATGGAGAAAAAGAGGCAGCAAAGAGAGGATGCCGCCTTGGATGGCCACGGTCCGGATGCAGGCATTCAAGCGACTGCTTCCCAGAAGAAAGAAGTTGAACAGAATGACCAACAACAGCAGAAGATTGGCCGGATTGTAGTTATCCATTATTCCCTTACCTCAACAACTGCCCAGCAGCACCACATCTGCTTTGTCATCGGCCTGGCTCATGTGCAAAAGCACACTTCGCAGGTCTCTTCCTCGCATCTGCGGCACTGCTGAGCAGTTACAGTTTGGATGTTTGAGCCTTTTTTTCGATTTTAGCTGCATAGCTACTTATCTCAAGAGCAGGATCAGCGAGAAAAAAGAAAGCAGCATGGTGCCGACCAGCAGTTGGGGCACCCGCAACAGCCGCAGCCGCGCCATGGTGGATTCGACCACCCCGATGACCACGGCCAGAAGCAGCATCCCGCCGACAAACAGCAGGGTGTCGAACAGCACATTCCCGGTTGCCCATGGAAACACGAGGCGGACAACCAGCGCCCCCAGAACAAAGAGCTTCATGGCGGCGCCGTAAAGAATCATCCCGAAATCAGGGCCGCTGTGATCGAGCACCATCACCTCATGGATCATGGTCAGCTCCAGATGGGTATTGGGATCGTCGAAGGGGATGCGGCAATTTTCCACCAGGACCACGACAAACAGGCAGGCCAGGACCAGAATCAGCGAGGGCCCCGCGCTCTGCCAACCCGCATTCAGGGCTTGGCCGAACATGGCGTCCAGGGAAAGGGAGCCGGAAAGCCGGGCCAAAACGATGAAGCAGAAGAAAACCGTCGGCTCGGCCAGGCAGGAAAAGGTGACCTCGCGGGCCGCGCCCATGCCCTCAAAGGAGGAGCCGGTGTCCAGGGCAGCGCTGGCCGTGAAAAAACGGGACAGCCCGAAAAGATAGACAAAGAAGATCAGGTCGCCGGCAAAGGAAAGGGGTGCACCTATGGCGCCAAAGGGAACCAGGAGCGCGGCGAGTACCGGCACGGCAAGGCCGAGCACCGGCCCCGCCCGAAAAACCCAGGTGGTGGTGCGGCTGATGACCAGACCCTTGCCGAACAGTTTCCAGATATCGTAATAGGACTGCAAAAAAGGGGGACCAACCCGCCCGGAAAAGAGGGCCTTGGTCTTGCCGATCACCCCGGGCAACAGGGGGGAAAGGCCGAAGAGCAGGAGAAGGTGCAGGAACAGTTCGAGCATCACGGTTCTCTCTTTACGATACGGAGTTAACTATCATCATTGTTGCCCCACCCAGAAGAGCAGCAGGATCGTGGCGCTGAAGATATAGAGCAGATAGACATGCAGCTGACCTGCCTGCAAGCCGCGAAAGCCGCTGCAAACATCAGCGGCCCGCCGAAAGAAAGGCTTAAATACTCGTGCCAATACCGGATCCGCCGCGGCAAAGGAAAAGCGCGTCACCTCCGGGAAAAAACCGATGGTCCGGCCATCTTCGGTTGATGGCCGCAGACAACTGCAGAACAGGGCGCTTTGGGGAAGCTCGGTATAGCTCTCGGCGCTGTAGGACATCCGGCTCGTTGGAAAGGCAAAGCCGCAGCCCCAGGTGGCGGAGGTTGGCACAAGGCCGCGCCCCTGCCGCCAGCGGAGAAAGCCGTATGCCGCCAAAATACAGCCAAGCAACAAAACCGCCATGATCCCCAGCCACCAGGGGTCAAAAGCCGTGTCGGCCAGCAGGGTTGCCGCGGCCGGATCAAGCAAGGTTGCCGCCCGGCCCGCCACCTGCAGCAGCAGAACCGGCAGAAGACCGCCGGCCAGACAGAGCAGGGCCAAACCGGCCATGCTGCTCCACATGGGCCAGCCTGCCTCATGCGCCCGGGCGGCCTCAGGGCTGCGCGGCTCCCCGGCCAGGGCGATGCCGATGATCCTGGTCATGACGATGAGCACCATCCCGCCCACCAGGGCAAGAAGGCCGATGAGCACCAGGGGAAAAAAGCCGGCCAGACCGGAGAGCACGGTGCCGCTCTCAAGCAAGGCGCGGTAGATGAACCATTCGCCGATCAGGCCATTGAAGGGCGGCAGCGCACTGATGGCCAGGCCGCCGCAGACAATGAGCAGGCCGGTTACGGGCATGCGGCGCATGAGGCCGCCCATCCGGTTGAGATCCCGACTGCCGCTGCCGTGCATGAGCGAACCGGCCCCCATGAAAAGCAGGCTTTTAAACAGGGCGTGGTTGAGCAGATGGATCAGCCCCCCGGCCAGGGCAAAGGCCGCAGCCACCTGATGCCCATTGGCCCGGCTCTGCATCCAGAAACCCAAGGCCAGCAGGATGAGGCCAATATTTTCCACGGTGGAATAGGCCAGGCTCCTTTTCACATCCCGTTGCAGGGCGGCCATGGCGATGCCGAACAGGGCACCGACAATGCCGATGGCCATCAACAGGCCACCCCACCATGCAGGGCCGGCAGGCAAAAAGGCAGACAAGCGCAGTAACCCGTAGATAGCGGTCTTCACCATGACCCCGCTCATGAGCGCGGAAACATGGCTGGGCGCAGCCGGATGCGCATCGGGCAGCCAGACATGAAAAGGAAAGATGCCTGCCTTGCTGCCGAAACCGATGAGCAGCAGCAGAAAAAATACCGAGGCCGCCGGGAGCGAAAGTTGGCCAAGCACCTGAAAAGAGGCAAACTCCAGGCTACCGGACAGCGCGCCTGCGGAAAGAAAAAAGGCAAAAAGAAAAGCGGCGCCGAGATGGGTGGCGAGCAGATAGGTCCACCCTGCCTCCACCGCTTCCGCCAGATCGTACTCACTGATCACCAGAAAAAAAGAGGTCAGCGACATGCACTCCCAGGCAAAGAGAAACAGCAGGCCGTTGGCCGCGGTCACCACCAGGGTCATGGAGAGGATGAGCAGGTTGTACCAGGTCCAGTGCAGCCCCGGCCGGAGCCGCTCTTTGCCGCCCTTCATATATTCGGCCCCATAGAGGGCGCCGGCCAGGCCAACGACAAAAAGGATGAGCAGAAAGAAGGCGGAGAGCCCGTCCAGCCGCAGGGAAAACGCCCCGCCCGGCATGGACCAGGGGAGAAAAAATGTTTCCACCCCTCCTCCAAGCAGACTCTGCCCTGCCGCAACCAAGCCGAAAAGGCACCCGAGGATGGCGCTGCCGCTGCCGAGAAGAGTGGCCGTTCTGGCTGCACCGCGCCCCGGCAGGAGTGCCAGCAGCGCGCCAAGGGTAAAGAGAAAGAAAGCAACAAAAAGGAGATTCATGTGGCAGGTCCCTGGTGAAAAATCATGGCTTCCTGCGCACCGATGAATTCGAGCAGTTTCTTGCGGGTCAGCTGTTCTCGGATACCGCTCAGGAAAGAGGCGGACATGGCAAGCCGCCACAGTTTACGTTCGAGGATGGCCATTTCGGTGTTGTTGGCGGGCAGCACCAAAAAAAGCAACTCGGTCTTACGGCTGTCCAGCGCCTTGAAATCCACCGGATGTTCGAGAAAAGCGAGGATCACCATGCTCTTTTCCAGGTAAACCGGCAAGGCCGGGTCAGGCCACATCCAGGCGATGCCGTCCATGGAGGAGGAGGCCACCGATTCCCGGGAAAGCAGGGAGATCTTGATCGCCTTGGCATCAAAATTCGCGGAATAGGGCTGGGCAGCCAGCAGCTCGTCAATGATCTCATCGCGGTTGCTGCCGTGGATGCGATAGAGGACCGCGCCGTTTTCCAGGGCATCGACCAGAGAGAGGCGGTAATCGGTCTTTTTGCGGGGTGCGGCAACGCCGGGCCTCTGGCTGTCGATCCAGTCCACCACCTCGTCGGCCTTGAAGCGCCATTGCCCGCCGATCTTGACGGCAAAGGGAATCTGGTTGTCGCCCACCATGCGGTA
>JBAZCG010000070.1:0-18623 GCA_041671085.1 Desulfurivibrionaceae bacterium
TTTTTTCTTTTCTCCATCGGACACCTCCTCGGGTATATTACCCTTATCTTGGTGTCCGTGAAACTAGGGGTAGCGCAGAACTCATTTTACATGAGCCAACGTTTTTTTATTAAGAGATATGAAAATAAAAAGGTCAATAATCCGACTAAACATAAATATATGCTTTCCAGAGGAAAACTCGATATTCTGCCCCCCTCGAGCAGGATTGCTTTGATTGGCCCATAAAACTGATAGGAAGGCAATACCGGAGCAAAGGAATGTAATTTTTGTGAAAAGTCGGATAACGCAGAAGGAAGCAGAAGGGGCAGATAAAAAAGGACGCCCAAGGTCCTAGCACTTGCCTGCGTGCGACATAAAAAGCCCAAAAATATTCCAAAGGAACTGAAGCAGAAACTCCCAATTCCTATGAAGGAAAAATAACTCAGGCTGTTTTCAATTTCAAATTTACCCAGGAGATGCAGGAAGATAACCGCTAGATGGATTAAAATCATCCCTAAAAACAACTTGGCAAGCAACCACTCAAATTCACGCACCGGAGTTTGCAAAAGGCCAAGAAGCAATTTTTTCTCTTTTTCTTCGGCAATTTGCGCAGGAATTACAATGAAGCCGACAAGTAAAACCAACATTAAAATCCAGGTGGGCAAAGTTTGTCTTTGAATCCCGCTATCACGAAGAGACTTGATGTTAGAAAGCCAGTTTTTGCTCTTCCCTTCCACGGCTATTTGCAAAGCGGAAAATCCTTCAACAATGGCGATGGTTCGAAACGATGCTTTTTCCAAAACCAACAACTCTAAACTGTGCGGTTCCTTTTCAGATTTCAGCAAAAAACCATCTATTTTTTTTTCTTTTAACCACTTTCTTCCTTCATCTTCAGTGGCAAGCCAAGAAACTACAAATAATTTATCCGCGGCTTTCAAGCTTTCAATAATAACCGGAGAATATTCCGCATTTTGAATGAGCCCGATCTTTATTGTTTGCAGCTCTTCATTTTTCTGATCGACGAATTGCAAGGATAAAAAAACAAATAATGGAATAAATAAGATGAGATAGATTGTCTTGTTTTTAAAGGCAATGGCTAAATCATTCAAAGTTAATGTGACAATATTTCTTATCATGCGTAGAGATTCTCGTAAATTTTTGACTGGAAATATTCCTGGGGTGGGCCATCAAAAACCACACTTCCCTGATGCAGCAACATGATACGCGTGGCAAGGCTTTTAATCTCTTCGGGACGATGGGAAGTGAAAAGAATTGTTTTCCCTGAAGCATGGGTGCTTTTCAGCAGCCTATAAACCTCTTTCGTCATCTCAAAATCCAGGCCGGAGGTTGGCTCATCAAAAAGAAGCACCGGCGGATCCGCCAAAATTGAACGCCCGATGCTCACCCTTTGTTTTAAGCCCTTGGACAAAACCTGTACCTTGTTATGTCGATAGGTGAGCAAATTAAACTCCTTCAAGATTTCTTCTATGCGTGAAAAAGGTATTTGGAAAAGACGGGCAAAGAGTTTGAAGTTGTATTCGACAGAAAAAAAATCAAAAAGATTGGGTGTTTCCGGGACAAACCCGATCTTTCGCACCAATGCTATCCTGTTTTTCAGATTGATCCCATCCACCAAAACTTTTCCGCTGTCGGGAACTATCCAGCTGGCTAACATTTTTAGAAGAGTAGATTTTCCGGCCCCGTTGTGCCCGACAATGGCAATTAATTCCCCTTTTTTTACTTCAAAACTGGTCTGAAGAAGCCCTCTTTTTCCATTATATACTTTTGTAAGATTATGAACTTCAATCAACATGATAAATCTCCCTTTTTTTTCAGTGCCTTCTGCACTTTGCTGGCCAAGTCATTCATCGAGAATGGCTTCTGGATGAAGTTCGTGCCCTCGGCCAGCACACCCCGGTGGGCGATCACGTTGGCTGTATAGCCGGACATGAACAGAATTTTCAAGCTGGGGTAAAGAGATTGCATCTGTTTGGCCAGATCCCAGCCGTTCATTCCTGGCATGACGACGTCGGTGAGGAGAAGGTGAATCTCGCCTGCGTGTTCAGCGGCCAGTTTAAGGGCCTCGTCAGGCGTGCTTGCGGCCAGCACCTGATACCCTAAGTTTTCCAGCATTAGTTTGCTCATCTTCAGGAGCGCAGGCTCGTCCTCCACAGCCAGCACGATCTCGCCGTGGCTTAGAGGGATTTTTGCTGTCCTTTCCCGCTTGATATGGGCGACTTGTTCTGCATACCTGGATAGGTAGATTCTAAAGGTCGTTCCTTTACCTGGCTCACTGTAGACGTTGATGAATCCGTTGTTCTGCTTGACGATGCCATATACCATGGATAGTCCTAGGCCGGTTCCTTGCCCCACTTCTTTGCTCGTGAAAAAAGGGTCGAAGATTTGGGCTAAGGTCTCCTTGTCCATACCGCAGCCATCGTCGCTGACGGCCAGTAGTACATATTCTCCTGCTACAAACCCAAGATGATCAGCGCAGTAGGCCTCATCAAATACCGCGTTTCCCGTTTCAATCGTGACCTTGCCGACGTCGGTAATGGCGTCCCGTGCGTTGACACAAAGATTGGCCAGGAGCTGGTCGACTTGGACGGGGTCCATTTTGACCAGAGCTAATCCCGCCCCGGGCAGCCAGGCCAAATCGATGTCCTCGCCGATGAGTCGTCGCAGCATATTGAGCATGCTCTCCACGGCCTGGTTCAGGTCAAGCACCACGGGAACGATTGTCTGCTTGCGGGCAAAGGCCAACAATTGCCGGGTTATGTCGGTGGAACGTTTTCCGGCCTTGATGATTTCCTCGAGATCGGCATACAGTGGCTGGGACGGGTCCACCTTGCGTAGAGCCAGTTCCGCATAACCGAGGATCACCGTGAGCATATTATTGTAATCGTGAGCCACGCCGCCCGCCAGCAGACCAATCGCTTCCATCTTCTGGGCCTGCTGAAACTCCGCGGCTAGTCGGAGATGCTCGGTGATGTCCCGTCCGACGGCCACGTAGTTGACGATCTGGCCCGAAGCGTCGCGAACCGGCGAAATCGTCGTTTCTTCGGTGTAGAAAGTTCCGTCCTTGCGCTTGTTGACGATTTGACCAGTCCAGGTTTTACCGCCGGAGATGGTCGCCCAAAGATCGCGGTAAAATAATTCGTCCTGCTTGCCGCTCTTGAGGATGCGTGGATTCTGGCCAACGACCTCATGTCCGCGGTAGCCGGTCATTCGCTTGAAGGCCGGATTGACGAACTGGATGTTCCCCTGGGCATCGGTCATGACAATGCCCTCTCCGACCTGCTCGATTGCCGCCATCAGACGCGTGCGCTCGGCCTTGGCCCGCTTGTGGGCGGTGATGTCACGGATATTGCACTGGATCACCTTGCTGTGGTCAACCAGGTAAACATTGCTGACAAACTCCACGGCGATGGACTGCCCATTTTTGGTTTCCAACGGCAAATCTTCGTAGCGGATGTATTCGTTATCTTGCAAGGTCTGGAAAGCGTCTTTGGATGCGGCAATGTCTCTGAATACACCGAGTTCCCAAATATATTTCCCGCACAATGCCTCGTGAGAAAAACCAAGTAACTGTATCAGAAAAGGATTAGCATCAACCACCTTGCCCGTGTCGGCATCGAGAATCAAAATACCGTCTTTGGCAGACTCAAAGAGCCGTCGGTAGCGTTTTTCGGAATCTTGCAGCGCCTCCCCGGCCCTTTCCTTTTCCTGTAATGCCTTTTCCATCTGCACCATGCGCTTGTTCAGTTCGGTGTTGGCTAGGCGAAGCTGGTTTTCGTTATTTGTATCTGACATAGCCACAATTTTGATCCTATTGCCAAAGATTACTCGGCAAAGTGCCGGCGAACCTTCGCCGCGATCTGACGATTTGTCATCTTGTCAGCGGTTTCAAGGCCTACGAGACGTTCACTGAGATTATTTGTTTCAAGCCGTGTTTTTAGTTCATTCTTTGCCTCACCAGGACCAAAGATCAGAATGGATTCTGCATCACGAATATCCGTAATGATTTCATCATAGTAACTATTGAGAAGTCCTGTGAAAATTCTCTGGCTACTATCCTCCGCTGGTACCTGCCGTGCTGCATAAAAACCTTTAAGAGGCGAATCACCAGAACGGCGGGGCTTTTTTTCTGCCAGTGACAGTATCTGTCGAATCTCTTCCCCTTCTTCCGTAACAACCACGATAATGGCCTTCCGGTGGTCAATCCACAAACCCACTCCTGTTTTCATCGGTCTCTCCTGTGCCTAATCGTTCGACCTACAGTGACAACGTTTACCGACGTGCAGTTGGACCCGGACCTCAATCCAACACGATTTTCTTTTCTATCAACTCCCCCAGCAACCGTATTTGTTCTTTCTGGATTGCCAAGAGGTCGCTCCACTGGTTATTTCTCAGCAAGTCTATTTTTTCGTGCAGCAGCATGATTTCGAGTTCGGCTTTCAGGTTGACTTCGTAATCATGTTCAGCATGAAGCCGATCTTTTTCCGCTTGCCTGTTTTGCGACATCAAAATTATGGGTGCCTGAATGGCGGCCAGCATTGAGAGAAACAGGTTGAGCAAAATATACGGGTAGGGATCAAAAATCTTGTCGTGCTTAACAAGAATAAACGAATTCAACCCAACCCAGACAACCAAGATTACAACAAAGATAATTATGAATGTCCAAGACCCGCCAAAAGTTGCAACCGCGTCTGCTGCACGCTGACCCAGAGTTGTCTGTGCCGCAAATTCTTTTGCAGTGTTTCTGGCAATGTGCTTTCGTCCAGCAACATGCCGTGCAACCCTCTGGGTGAGCTCGTCCAATGATTCATAGGGCACGCCAAGAAGGTTTTTTGCGACGTCTTCAGCTTTTTTTATCATGTCTCGAAGTGATCATATGTTTTTCGGAGTGGAGGCGATGTCGGCCGTGGTAAATCCATCATTTCTGGAGCACTACCGGGAAATCAGTATTCACATTTCTCCGCGTCGATGTCAGGTAGGTGAGCTGGAAGTCAGGCTTTGAGCCGCCCCTTTTCCAGCCGATCTTCCAGCTCACCGATGTATGCGGCGAGCGTGTTTCCCGACTGTTCTACCGCAGAGAGGAGGTCACGATCAAGCTGATCCAGTCTTGCCAGCAGAACCGCTCTCGACTCCGCGTCCAGACTTGCCTGTCTCTTCATTTCTAGTTCAAGGAACTCGTGCAGTTCGGTGAAGCGCGAAGCCTCGGCTTGGTCCGCAAGCTCTCGATTGGCCTGCAGTTCCCGCGCGTGGCGGCGAGCCTCAAGGAGTACCGACGTCTGTAGATAGACCAAAAAAATCAGGAACAACGCCGTGAGAAGGGCCAGTAATCCCAGCATGACTAATCCCAGCGGTGCTTGAACGTCGGCAACTCCCAAGGAAAGTGTTGTCGGCGTCATGAACGCGCTCCAATTGAGCGCAGTAAAAGAGGCAATTGCGACCACGGCCAGCAACAAAAATAGTGTGCGAAGCTTCATGGCGGCCAGTCTCCTTTGTCGGTTTCGCGGCTAACAGGTTATTCTACAGCTCCGGATATCACCTGTCTCCATCTTAGGGACCAGTTCAAGGGAAATGATTCCCGCCGTTCTACGACAACCCGGAGGTGGCGCGTTTATTTTTTGTTCAGCGTGGCGGCGATATCTCGAACCCCATCGCGTAATGTCCCCCAAGCACTTTCCACTTCGGCTTTCAGATGCTCCCAGGCGTCTTCGTTAGCCTCGCTCAGCTCCTTCAGTTTGACCTTCGTGGTCTCAACCCCCAGCTCAAGGTCATCAATCTGTTTGGCATATTTGAGCCGGGCATCAGCGACGGAGCTTTTTGCTCTGGCCCGCAACTCGGCTAATTTCGCCTGGGCCAGCTCCACCTCTGCCTCTATTTTTTGTTTGTATGCATCCCTTGTGCTCATAAAGCATCTCCTTTGTTATTGATTCAGGATTTTTAAGCTTTCTTGAAAAGTCCGAGCAATAACAGCGGCCCACAGCTCCAAGGTAGCTGTCTCAGTTGAGCCGATTAAAACGCCGGTGCAATTGTCAGCAGCCTAAACATGAAACCGCCTACGACTCCACCGATAATGCCAACAATAATGTTGCCCTGTAAACAAAAGCCCCCACCTTTCATAACTGTTCCGGCCAGAGAGTCAACCACTGCGCCGATTGCGAGAAAAAACTACATGCTAAAGAATAAATCGCACAGTATGTCTGCCGTACGGCGATCAACTTTTGCAAATTGATCGCCGTGAATTCACGGCAGTTTTTCTTCCTTTAGTTGGCGCCACCTTGAGCCATTTCGCTTTTAGCGGCGTCGAGTGCGGATAACACCGGCACAACTGTATTCTTGAGAATGGCGCCGTCGCTTATCGCCTTTTGGGCAATTGGAGTAATGGATTTGATTCCTTTGTCAGTGAGATCGGTCGAGAGGAACGATTGAATTTCTTTTATGTCGCGCAGGTAGGCAACGAACCAGCCTTTCACGCCGATGCTGGACTCGGATATTCTTCTATACACTGTATTTGAGTCGGACCTGCGTTGTTCACTGAGTTCACGAATCCGCGGATTGGTGTATGTATTCCCCTGCTTTTCCCACTCGGTAAAATAGTCTTTACCCCGAACGCTCATCTCATCGGTGTGCTTGATCAATTTTCCCCCCAAACGCTCCATCTTGACGACGTTGTCGGAATACGTTTCGAAAGCCGCTTTCGTATCAGACAACCCTGGTCTAATGAGTTTTTCCAGTGCAATTCCAGTTGCATCGATTTGGACAACGGCTTGTCTTATCTCGCTGTCTACGACCTCCATTTTGGCGGTGGTTTTTTCAGCGCGACCTGAACCAGTTGTTGCGCAACCAGTAAGGAGGAGAAGAAACCCCAGCAACAGGGTAACGGCGGGGGGAACGGATTTGATTCGGAACGTCATGGCAAATCTCCTTGGATGATGTTTGTTTACCCAGTTGGCGGGGCTACATTATTGAGGCTAGCTTTTCTTGTTTCCTAAAATCAGGAGACCGCAGCCAATCGCGATCGCCCCTACGCCAGCCCAAACTGGAATGTCGATTTTTTGCTTTTCTTGCACAGACAACTCGAGCGTTCCCAGCTTGGCCTCGTGAGTCTTCGTGGTATAGCTAAAACCGCCATACACCAACCCCAAAACTCCGGCCACGATGAGCAGAATTGCCGCGATCTTGACTGCGGTCATTTTGTCTCCTCCTAAAAAAACTTTTGGCCATCCCCCCCCCACTAGCAATCGGGTTTATTTTCCAAGATCATCGTGGCATATAACCACTCAAGGGGTGTTATAGGCGGCGACCCTGAATGATCCGGACCAGAACCACCACGACCGCAATGATCAGCAGGGCATGAATAAGTCCGCCCATGGTATGTGAGGTGACAAACCCCAGAAGCCAGAGGACAACCAGGATGACGGCAATGGTCTCGAGCATTTTGCTTCTCCTTTTGCCATGACTGAACTTTCTGGAGGTGGGCTAGCTGGCCGTTAACATATTTATATTTTGCTACTTTCCAGATGGTGCTTGCAACACATGACAAGCCATAGTTGTGGCTCCATCAATGATTTTTATGACAACATCTTCTGCTCGTTGTAGTCGGCATCTGAACAGAAGATGCATGGGGCGATATCTCAGTCGAATTCGTTCTCTTGCGTCACGATGCCCTGATAAAAAATCTCCCAGCCAAAAGCGAGCAGGGGAGATGACCCTGGCAACCGGACAGACGAGAATTATCGCGTGTCCGGTTGCCAGCCCGGTTGAACAGCGTAAGCATGACATTGTCATGCTTGGAGTGCGCGGGGGGGCGGAGCCCCCGCACCTTTTAGCCCATCAACATAGCGGATAAACACATGAGTCGACCGGGATGTTATATGAGCTTTGCAACTACTATTACTAAAATAACAACCACTAATACTGCGATAAGGAATCCCATTTTTTTCTCCTTTGTAAATAATTGTTTATGCTTACTACACTAGGTACATAATCACGTACACCAACACAGCAACAACCAAGATACCGATAACTAACTCCATATTGCCCTCCTTTTTGTGTTTTGCCTGGCTAGCAAACTATTATTTGATAATCTTGCGGGCAAACTAGTTGATAGCCAAGAACAAACAGTCATTGCTTTCAGATCTTCCTTATATCTTTCCCGTCATTTCGATAAAGATTAATGCATCTTTTCGATGCCTCTATCGCAACAATAAAGAGAAGTAGGCGTTGGTGTTTCTAAGGATATTGATAGCAGAATGTGTGCCAGAAGTGTTACTGGCACCACATAAGTTCCCATGATTTTGAAATCATTGGAACTTATGTGAATACCGCGAGGGGGGAGGGGTACTTTGAGGGATACTGCGGCCTGACATATCAGGAGACTCCTGATATGTCAGAAATTCTTATTTCTGTGGATGCCTATTCTTTGCATTTTTGATTCAAGCGTCTTTGGGTTAAGGCCTAAAATCATTGCCGCACCATCCTTGCCGCTTACACGCCATCCGGTGGAGTCGAGAACATCGACAATATGGCGTCTCTCTAAGTCTTCGAGAGTCCCGGATTGACAGGCGATTGGTGGGGCAATCTTGGGCAAGGCGATATGCAGCACCGGTCCATTGGCGACAATCATCGCCCGCTCGGTAACATTCCTCAGCTCCCTGACGTTGCCCGGCCAGGAATAGGCTTGCAGGGCGTCAACACTCTTCTGATGTATAGACTCGATCCGCTTGCCCATACTCTCGCTGAATTTCTGAACAAAAAACCAGACGAGCGGCAAGATGTCCTCCCGACGCTCACGCAGAGACGGCACAACAACCTGGAAAACGTTTAAACGGTAGTAAAGATCTTGCCGAAAGCGGCCCGTGTTGACCAAGGCGGCAAGATCTTGGTTCGTCGCCGAAATGATCCTGACGTCGACCGTTATGGTCTTGGGGTTACCCAGGCGCTCAAATTCACCGTTCTCCAAGACCCGAAGCAGCTTGGCTTGGAGTTCCATGGGCAAGGCGTCAATCTCATCCAGAAAAATCGTTGAAGTATCCGCAAGCTCAAAACGGCCTATTTGCTTGGTCAGCGCGCCGGTAAAAGCACCCCTCTCGCGTCCGAACAGTTCACTTTCAATCAGGGTCGGCGGCAAAGCCGCACAGTTGACGGTAATCATGAGCCGGTCCTTGCGGGCGCTCTGGTTATGGACCGCATGCGCGAACAGTTCCTTGCCTGTGCCGGTCTCCCCCTGGATCAGGACCGTCGCCTCTGTCGGCGCAACTTGTCCAACCTGTTTCAAGACGCCCCTGATCGTTTCACAGTTGCCCACAATATCCATATGGGAATGTATTTGTTCTATTTCTTCCCGGAGATACAGATTCTCTTCACCCAATTGGTCTTTTAGCTGCTTGATTATGGTGAGCGCTTCCCTGAGGGAGTCTGCTGTCTCCTTGCGGTCTTCTATTTCGTGGGAAAGCCGTTGGTTTGCCTTGGTCAACTCTGTAGTCCGCTCATGCACTGTTAAATCCAGGGTGTCATAAGCATGTCGCATCATCTTTTCCAACTGTTTGTGAACCGTGATATCAGTGATCGAGGTAAAGATGCAGCCGTCATTATGTCCAGTAGTATCTGTGGCGGTGCTCTGAATTTGGCCAGGGATTAGCGTACCGATATTTCTCCTGAGGTTGATTTCGCATCTCTGGATGATCTGTTTCTGCAAAACGTGTTTGAGGTGATTGGCAAAAATAACCTTCCCGTCTGTATCAGAAATAAAGCCGGCAAACGGTTTGTTGAGCAGTTGGCGCCTCTCCATGCCAAGCAGTTGCGCGCCGGCAAAATTCACCTCCCGGATCAGTCCGTGCGTATCAAAGGTGAAATAGGCGACTGGGGCAAAATCGTATAGTTCGGTATACTTATCCCGCGAGAACTCAAGTTCCTTTTGGGTGCGGCACAGTTCAGAATTCTGCATCTCCAATTCGATCTGGTGGACCTCAAGTTCATGGACGAGCCTCTGCAAGTCTTCTCGAGTTCGGTGGGCATGCGATCGCGTTGCTTTCACCTGCAACTGCTCTTCCGCTTGGCCGCGCAGTTTGGTTGCCGATTGTAACGTCTTCTGTATGCTGCTTCCCATTGCGAGCCTCCTTTTTTCTAGATTTCAAAAAGAAGTTTCCTCGGATTATTTCTGGCTAATCTCCGGTTTTAAGCAGGATTTTGGGACTGGCATTTTCTTCGTGCAGTTCTGCTTCTGGCGTATTCTCCAACCGGCATAATCGAGGGGGGGAATCCCCCCATAGGACCATTTTACACAATCTTTTTTACAGACTCGAAATTATTATTTCTGTGGATGCCTATTCTTTGCATTTTTGATTCAAGCGTCTTTGGGTTAAGGCCTAAAATCATTGCCGCACCATCCTTGCCGCTTACACGCCATCCGGTGGAGTCCAGAATATCGATAATATGGCGTCTTTCTAACTCTTCGAGAGTCCCGGATTGACAGACGATTGGCGGGGCAATCTTTGGCAAGGCTATATGCAGCACCGGTCCATTGGCGACAATCATCGCCCGCTCGGTAACATTTCTCAGCTCCCTGACGTTCCCCGGCCAGGAATAGGCTTGCAGGGCCTCAATGCTCTTCTGCGGTATAGACTCGATCCGCTTGCCCATCCTCTCGTTGAACTCCTGAACAAAAGACCAGACGAGCGGCAAGATGTCCTCCCGACGCTCACGAAGAGGCGGCACGACAACCTGAAAAATGTTCAAGCGGTAGTAAATATCTTGCCGAAATCTGCCTGCGCTGACCAAACCGGCAAGATCTTGGTTCGTCGCCGAAATGATTCTGACATTGACCTTAATGGTCCGAGGGTTGCCCAGACGCTCAAACTCACCGCACTCCAGTACTCGAAGTAGCTTGGCCTGGAGTTCCATGGGCAAGGCGTCAATCTCATCCAGAAAAATAGTTGAAGCATCCGCAAGCTCAAAACGGCCTATTTGCCTCGAGAGTGCTCCGGTAAAAGCCCCCTTCTCGCGCCCAAACAGTTCACTCTCAATCAGGGTCGGCGGCAAAGCCGCACAGTTGACGGTAATCATGAGCCGGTCCTTGCGGGCGCTCTGATTGTGGACTGCACGGGCGAGCAGTTCCTTGCCTGTGCCGGTTTCACCCTGGATTAAAACCGTCGCATCTGTCGGCGCCACTTGCCTTATCTGTTTTAAAACAGTCTTGATCGCTCCACTGTCGCCTACAATATCCATATGGGAATGGATCAGATCAATTTCTTCCCGAAGATAAATATTTTCCTCATGCAATTGTTCTTTTAATTGCTTGATTATGGTGAGCGCTTCCCGGAGTGAGTCTGCTGCCACCTTGCGGTCCTGTATTTCCTGCGAGAGCCGCTCATTTGCCTTGGTCAACTCGGCAGTTCGCGCCCGCACCCTGTCTTCAAGGACGCAGTTCTGCTCGTACAGTGCAAGGTGGGTCTTAACCCGTGCCTGCACGATGGGAGCACTGATCGGCTTGGTGATGTAGTCGACGCCGCCACAGGCAAGCCCCTTCGCCTCGTCTTCAATCTTGCCCCGCGCCGTAATGAAGATGACCGGGATACTACGCGTCCGCGCCTCTTCCTTCAGGCGTCGGCAGGTTTCAAACCCGTCCATTTCCGGCATCATAACGTCGAGGAGTATGATATCAATCGGAGTCGTCATGGCGATCTCGATGGCCTTCTTACCCCTCATCGCCACCTTGATGTTGTACTCGTCCATCAAGGCAGCATTGAGAATGCTGATGTTGTCCGGCGTGTCATCTACAATAAGAATGGTCTTACGTTCTACGTTTGCACTCATACTGTCTGCCTCTTGTTAACCTTGACGGTCTCGTGAGTTGTCATCGCTTTAGTCTCCATAATCCAGGCTAATGCCAATCTTTTCCGCAAGAGCACTGAGGCTAATAAGAGCTTCTTCATAGTTAAAGTCCGCGAGGCAGTCCCCAAGTTTTTTCATCTCCGCATGAGGAAGTGCCACCAGCTCTCTCTGGCAGTTACCCAGATAGTACTCCGCCTTACCGTCGTTCTCCTTAATGTAGCGAAGCAGTTGACCCAGAATAGTTCTTACCCTTGCCGCATCATCAGCAGCGGCAGCTGCTGATGCCTGTATTCCATCATCACTTGGCACGACTAACACCAGTCTCAGGCTATTTACGAGGTCGGCCATTCCCTCTGCAAAACGCCCGAGTATCTCCCCTGTCAACTCCGGCGAATCGTTACCCCTGATGGAGGCTGACAGTTCTGCCGCGATATTCTGGATTTTTTTTGCGCCGATGTTGCCGGCCACCCCCTTTGTCGTATGGGCAAGACGTTCCGCCAGGGAGCGATCCCCCGAGTTTAGGGCTGACTCAATGGCGGCAGCGGTGCCTGTCTGGTTCAAAATAAATTTTTCGAGCAACTGTAGGTAGAGTTTTACGTTGCCGCTAAGCCGGTAGAGCGCTCCCTTTACGTCCACGCCGGGGATGACGGGGATGGCGACCTGTTCCGCAGCGTTCTTGTTGCAGGAGGCAAGAGACTGCTTCTCTGCCGGTAACTGCCGGAGATAACGGCCCATGGCCGTGAACATGACTTGCGGATTAATCGGCTTGGTGATGTGATCGTTCATGCCGACGCTAACCGTCTTTTGCCGGTCCTCCACCAAGGCGTGGGCGCTCATGGCAAGGATAGGGAGTGCACGAAAGCGCAAATCCGACCGGATGCACCGGGCCGCCTCATATCCGTCCATCTCGGGCATCTGGATATCCATCAGCACCAGGTCGTAGGAATTCCCGGACGCCGTAACCATCTCCACCGCCTCGCGACCGTTGCTGGCCACCTCAACCGTCAAGCCCGCAGACTCAAGGAGTTCGATGGCAAGCTGTTGGTTGATCTCGTTGTCTTCCACGAGGAGGATGCGGGCTGCCATGAAGTTGAAAGTTGTTTCACTGTCGCGTTGGATTCCCATGAGAGTCCCTCGCTCTTCCGGGGTAAGTATCCGGATTATTGCGTCGAACAGGGACGACGCGGTAACCGGCCTGCGCAGAAAATAATCGGCGCCGACCTTGCTTGCCTCCGCCTGTTCTATTGACGAGCCAAAGGAAGTGACCATAATGATGGAAGGGATGATATGCAGCGTCAGATATTCCTTGATGCGGCGGGCTGCCCCGACCCCTTCCGACCTCTCCGACGTTTTCCAATCCATCAGGATGAGCTTGTAGGGATCGGCGGGATTCTGGTTTTTGATAGCGACAAAGGCTTCGTTGCCGGACTTAACGGTATCCACCCTTGCCGGGAAGCGGCTTAAGAGCGTGATCATTTTCTTTCGACAGGTGTCATCATCATCAACGACAAGGATTTTCATCCGATTCAGCGTCTCAGGGATGAGCGGTGGTGAGTTCTCCGCACTTTCAATGTGAAACCAGGCCGTGAAGCTGAAGGTGCTCCCCGTGCCGGGCTCACTTTCCGCCCAGATATCACCCTCCATCATTTCCGCCAACCGTTTCGAGATGGAGAGCCCCAGCCCTGTGCCGCCGAACCGCCGGGTCATTGAACCATCGGCCTGAGAAAAGGCATGAAAGAGTTTAGCGAGATGCTCGGGAGAAATACCAATCCCCGTGTCGCGCACGGAGAACTGTAACTTCACCCTGCTCTTAAGCCGCTCCTGGAGAGTGACGGAGAGTTCCACCTCCCCCTTTTCCGTGAACTTGATGGCATTACCCACCAGGTTGGTAATAATCTGACCGAGCCGAAGGGAATCGCCGACGAGGTGCCAGGGGATTTCCGGCGAGACATCAAGGAGCAACTCAATATTTTTGTCAACCGCCTTTTGCTCGACAACTGCGATGACGCTTAACAGCACCTCGTCCAGAGTGAACAGGGCCTGTTCCATCTCCAGCTTGTCGGCTTCAATTTTGGAGAAATCAAGAATTTCGTTGACGATCCCGAGCAAGGACACCCCGGAATCCTTGATTTTCCGGATATAGTCCTGCTGCTTGGCGGAGAGGTCGGTCTTCATGGCAAGTGTAGAGAAGCCGATGATGGCATTGAGAGGGGTACGGATCTCATGACTCATATTTGCCAGGAATTCTGATTTTAAACGGTTGGCGACCTCGGCAGTCTCCTTGGCCTCCTGCAGTTCTTGATTCATCTCCTCCTGAATAGCGAGCAAACGCTGCTCCTCTGCTTCGGCCTTTTTGCGCGCGGTGTTGTCGGTGACGATCAGCAGATAACCGATGATTTCATTTTGAGCATTCCGTAGGGCCGTGACCGATAGGATTGCCGGGAAGCGGCTGCCATCCTTCCGAATTTTTGTCAACTCGTAGATGTCCTCTATTCCGCGGGAGGCCTTGAAGACCAAAGCCTCGAAACCCGGCGTAATCGTGGTTGCAAACTCAACGCTCAACGACTCGGCGCGCACTATCAATTCCTGCGGATCGGAAATATCGGCGGGGGTCATCTTGCCCACAGCTTCGGCGGCGGTGTAACCCCACGTGCTTTTCGCGCCGACATTGAAAAGCTGGATAACGCCATTGGCGTCGGTGGCGATGCTCGAAAAATTTTCGCTGTTGAAAATCGCAGCCTGTAGCGCCCCCGCCTTGAGCAACGCCTCTTCCGCCTCTTTACGCGCTGTGTTATCGGTGCCGATCAACAGATAGCCGATGATGACCTCTTGAGCATCGCGTAGCGCCGTGACCGATACGACCGCCGGGAAGCGGCTGCCATCTTTTCGAATATAGGTCAGCTCGTAGATGTCCTCTATTCCGCGGGAGGCCTTGAAGACCAATGCCTCGAAGCCCGGAGTAATGGCCGTGTCGAGCTCGATGCTCAATGCCTCGGCCCGCGCGACAACTTCCTGCGGATCCGAAATATCCGCAGGCGTGATTTTGTTCATTACCTCGGCGGCCGTGTAGCCCAGCATGCGCTCGGCGCCGACATTGAAGATCTGGATAACGCCCTGGGCGTCGGTGGCGATACTTGAGAAGTTGGCACTGTTGAAAATCGCGCTTTGTAGCGCCCCCGCCTTGAGTAGCGCCTCTTCCGCCTGCTTAACAAGGGTGCAATCAACGAGTGAGGAAAGGATGTAACCGTTCTTGCTTTCGCTGGTGTCCACCGCAATACTCTGAAGTTGGCCATAGAACGCCGGGCCGTCTTTTCCCCTGAGTCTGAGTTCACATCTCTGCAGACCTTGTCTTTGCAATACACTTTTCAGGTGTTTAGAAAAAAGATCTCTCCCTTCTTCCGCAGCAATAAAACGGTCAAAGGGTTTATCGACCAACATTTGCCGCTCAATTCCCAACAGATGCGCGCCGGTAAGATTTGCCTCCCGTATCAGTCCTCGCGCATCAAAGGTGAAATAGCCGACAGGCGCAAAGTCATAGAGTTCGACATACTTATTCCGCGAAAATTCGATCTGCTCCTGGGCACAGCGCAGTTCTTCATTCTGCATCTCCAGCTCGATCCGGTGAACTTCAAGTTCATGGACGAGCCTCAGGGTATTTTTCGCGTCCCGGGGTGGATGTGCTGAGACCGTTTTGGTCCGCACCAGCTTTTCCACATGCTGACGCAGTTCGGCTGCAACTAACAGGCTCTTTTCTTTGTTCAACTTCATTACTGACCTCCTCCCTCAGACAGAGCCTTGAGTCTGGCGTTCTCCGCGCGCAGTTCTGTCTCTACCGTCTTCGCCGCAGTGATGTCCGCAAAGGTGATCACCACCCCGCCGATGACGTCCTCCATGGTGCGGTAGGGCATGATCCGCACCGAAAACCAGCGCCCATCTGTGGCGGAAATCTGTTTTTCCGAAAAAATCAGCTTCCGCAGAACGTCATGCGCTTCTTCAGCCATGTTGGGATAGAGTAGGTTGCTGGCGATGTCGGAAAGCGGGCGCCCGACATCGCCGGGGATCAGTTTGAAGAGCGTGTCCGCCCCGGTGGTGAAGCGCCGGACATTGAGCTTGTTATCCAGGAAAATGGTGATGATTTCCGTGCTGTTGAGCAGGTTTCGCATATCGTCGCTCACCCGCGAAAGCTCGTCCATCTTGGCCTGTTGCTCAACGTTCACCGTTTGCAGCTCCTCGTTTAAGGACTGCATCTCTTCCCTGGAGGTAGTCAACTCTTCATTGGTGGACTGTAGCTCCTCGTTGGTGGACTGTAGCTCTTCGTTGGTGGAGGTGAGCTCTTCCTGCGAGGATTGCATCTCCTCGCGGGTTGCCTGCTGTGTTTCGTTGACCCTCTTGAGTTCTTCCTCCAGTTCGAGCACCCTGGCGTTGCCGGAGGGGGTGTTCCGGGATCGGGTCGACGTTTTCTTTGCCAAGGGCATTTTCACCTCGGTAAAGACGATCATCACCATGCCCCGCAGCGCCTCCGGCTCTTCGATCATCTGGATGGTTATATCAACGATCTGTGTGCCGCCATTGGTCCCGATCTTGATGTCCTTAGCGATGATCGGCTCTTTTTGCCGAATCGCTTTCTGGAAGGCATTTCCCAAGTCAAAACGGAGCTCCTCTCGGGCCATGGCGAAAATATTCCAGTTAGCCTTGCCGGCCGCCGGTTCCAGAAATTTGCCGGTCCGTCCGTTGATATAAAGGATATCGCCCTGGTCGTTGGTCAGGACGGCAGGCGGGGAAAAATGTCGCAGAAGTAGTTGGTCTGCGAGCGACTGAAAATTGAGTCCAGGTTTCACAATCTGTAATTCCTTGTAAACTTTCGGCAGGGCGTGGACAAACGATGATGAAAACGTGAGAGCTTCGGTTAATAAAGCGGATTGACGCCGCCGAAAGAGTCGCGACTTGATGCTCAAAGGCGCGAAGAGATCGGTGAAGGTGCTGACGGATTCCGAACTTCCCAAAAACAGGACACCGCCATGGTTCAGGCTGTAGTGAAAAAGCGGCAGGAGCTTTTTTTGTAGTTCCGGCGTCAGATAGATCAATAGGTTGCGGCAGGTGAGGATATCGAGCTTGGTAAACGGGGGGTGCATGATGACGTTCTGCGTGGCAAAGGTCACCATCTTCCGAATTTCCTTGCCGACCCGGTATCCGTTTCCGTCCTTGATAAAAAATCGCCGTAGGCGCTCGGCAGAAACATGTGCGGCGATGCTGGCCGGATAAACTCCCTGGCGGGCCTTGTCAATCGCGTCCTGGTCCAGATCGGTGGCAAAAATCTGCAGCGTAAAATGCTCCGTGGGTTTGACCTGTTCCAGCGCCTCGGTGAAGACAATGGCCAGCGAATACGCCTCCTCTCCGGTTGAGCAGCCCGCCGACCAGGCCCGCAGATTCCCGCCGGACGGAAGGTTAGCCAGGAGTGCCGGGAGAACCTCTTCTTGCAATTGTTCCCAGGCTTCCGGGTCGCGGAAAAAATTGGTCACGCCGATCAAAAGTTCTTTGAAGAGGAGATCCCCTTCCTGAGGGTTCTCCTGCAGAAAGTGAACATACGAAGCGATTTTGCTGATCTGGTGAAGGCTCATGCGCCGCTCGATCCGGCGGTAGATGGTATTTTTTTTGTACAGGGAGAAATCCTGGCCGGTCTTAGCCCGCAGCAGGATGACGATTTTTTCCAGGGAGCTTTGGTCCTTCTCTTGCCGTGGTGGTCCCTCCTCGGCCTTGCTGATGACCAAAGTATGTCGGAGATAGTCGATAATCTTTTCGGGTAGGCCATCCGCCGGGGCCACCACATCAATGAGTCCGGCATCAATGGCGCTTTGGGGCATGCTGGCAAACTTGGCCGAATCAGGCTCCTGCGCCAGCGCGAATCCCTTTTTTCCCTTGATGGCCCGCAGGCCCATCGTGCCGTCCGAGCCCATCCCCGACAGAATGACGCCGATGCTCTCCTCCTGCCGGTCCTCGGCCAGGGAACAGAAAAAGAAATCGATGGGGAGACGCAGGCCGCGGGGTGCTGTCGGCTCGAACAGGTGCAACATCCCGTGCAGGATGGACAGGTCTTTGTTGGAGGGGATTACATAGACGCAATTCGGTTTGACCCGCATCCGGTCCCTGACTTGCAAAACCTCCATTTTTGTGGTGCGCTGGAGCAGCTCGGGCAGGAGCCCCTGGTGGGTCGGGTCCAGGTGTTGGACGATGACAAAGGCCATGCCGCTTTTTTCCGGCACATGCCCCAGGAACTGCTCCAGTGCCTCCAACCCACCGGCGGAGGCGCCGATGGCGATAATGGGAAAAAGAATATTCTTTTGACGAGGCGGGGCAACAATTGACGAAAAGGTGGGGGTGTTCTTACTCTTTTCTAAAGAGTCCAGTTGCTTGTTCACAACAATTACGTCTCGCGTTTGAGTGTTATCCCAAAAAAGCTACCTCTCTCTTGTCATTTCTAAATCAAAAATGAATCAATAATCCATTGACAAAAGGTCTTTTCTCGGAATTCCGGTGAATGTGGTGGCAAGAGCAGCGTGTTGAGTTCTCCTGCGGCCATGAAAATAGCGGTGTGAGCGGTGGGGCAACATCGTATGACAGAGCAGTCGCTGTAGACTTAATATTATAACACATTTTGTGAGCAAGTTGTTTGGGTTTCTTCCGAGACATGAATTTGACGCTCTTGCCAAAGATCATCATCAGGGGCAAAATATCTATGGCACCCGGCACAAATGGTGAGGATAAAGGATGTCCTGCTTTCTTTTTTTTTGTTGAGATTGCGC
>JBAZCG010000071.1:0-18583 GCA_041671085.1 Desulfurivibrionaceae bacterium
GAGACCACCACCTTGCCCAGCGGCTCTTCAAACCCGGCGATTACCTGCAAATGGGTAAGCACCGTGATCTCCTCACCGTCATCAGTCCGCAGACAGGACTCGCACTCACCGCTCCGCGCCCCGAACGCCAAGGCGGAGACCACATTGGCAAAATCTTCCGCAGAGCGGGGAAGAAAGTTTTTCTGCCGATGGTCGCGCATCACCTCCGCCTTGTTGATGGCCCGCAACATCCGCACCATGGCGCTGTTGCAGTTCTTCATCACCGCCTGCTGGGCGCACTCCATCTTTGCCTCGGGATGGTCGGCAAAGTAGGCCAACAGTTCCGCCAGCCCGGTGCAGGGCAATCCGTCCAGATAGGCCTTGACCCCGGTAAAGTCTTCCTCGATCTGCGGGAAGGGCGATTCCTCGAACAGGGTCCGGAAATGCTTCGCCTTACCGTTGAGACACCGCATGGAGTCGGCCAACGCCTTATCCAATCGCCCGATACGGGAGGAAAACACCAGCAAAAGGCCGAGGCCTGAGGCAACCACCACCACGGCAAGCAGGATGAACGACTGCCACATCTTGAACCGCAAGGCGCTGAAATCCACCAGCATCACGATATCGCCAATCTCCTGCCCCGCCGCATCCCGGAGCGGCACAAAGCCGCCATCGAATGGGGAGCCCGCTTCGGGATGGATCGGGATTCCGCTGTGCTCCTGGTGACCGAGGGAGATCTTCCGTACGAGCTCCCGGGGAAGCCACTCCAGGGTGGTGTTGATTGCCACAGAGTATGGAAACCGAGCCCACTGTTCCTTCCGCCCCCCCTGCTCCCACTGGGCCTGATCAAGCAGCTCCTTGCGCACCAGCACCACCAACTCCACATCCCGAGCCTTCCCTATCTTTGGCAACAGGTGGTTGATCTCCTCGCCCAACTCAAGGTAGCCGATGGTCTCGTTGCCCACCCGCCACGGCTTGACCACCCGCAGGGTGAGGGTACCCAGGGGGCCAAGCTCGATGCCGTAGGCGATCTGGCCGGTACGCACCGCTTCATCCAGGGTCCAACGACTGATGGCGTCGCCGGACTTCTCCGGCTTATGGGCCCGCAGGAAACAGTGCTTGTCCAGGGTGTGGATATAGAGATGGGTGATGTTGTGTTTCTCGTTGTACAGCTGGTAGACAGGCAGAACGCTGACCAGCGCCCCCTGTCGGCTGCCGCTGCGAAAGGCCTGAATCAGGACCGGGTCATTTTCGAAGTGGGAAAAAAAATGCGCCAGGAGCTTCGCATCCTGCTCCTCGAACAGGGACAACAGATAGGGGATGCTGTTCATCTTGGCCGCAACCCGATCTCTGATATGTTCCTGTTGGAGCCAGTAAAAACAGCCCAGGGAAACAAGCAGGATCATGCCCAGAATGGCGGCGACCGGAACAAAGGTGGCCCGCCGGATGGAAGGGTGGCTCTGACCATGCGGCTGTACATGCTCTGACATATTCCGCCTCTTTTTTTACTCTGGATGCATCATTACTCCTAATTACTCCCCTCTCCCACTCGGAGTTTACGCTTACCTAGGGGAGAGGGCCTTTTACCTACGGCCCACCTGCCTTTCTTAATACCTACCGAACTCCTTATCATCCAGGGCGATAACACTGCTCGGCTTGACCTTGGCTCCGCCGCCGCCCCCGCCCCAGCCGCCGGAATCAAGCTGCGGCCGATTGGCAGCCATTTGCTGCGGCTGCATCGTGGCAAACTGCTGCTGATTGCCGCTGGCCATCTTCAGCTTGAAACGCAACAGCATCTGCCGCAGCTGTCCGGCCTGGCTGGAAAGCTCTTCTGCCGCTGCGGCGCATTCCTCGGAGCTGGCCGTGTTTTGCTGGACGACTTGGTCGATCTGCCCCAGCCCCTCGTTCACCTGGGCAATACCTTGGGCCTGTTCGTTGGAGGCGGCGGCAATCTCGCCCACCAGATCCGTCACCTTACCCACCGAGGTGACAATCTCACCCAAGGCCTCGGCGGTGCGATCGGCGATCTGCGTGCCTTTTTCGGTCTTGCGCACCGAGCCCTCGATCAGCTCGGCGGTCTCGCCTGCCGCCTTGGCGCTACGGGCCGCCAGGTTGCGCACCTCTTCGGCTACCACGGCAAAACCCTTACCGTGCCGTCCGGCTCGAGCCGCTTCCACCGCGGCGTTGAGGGCCAACAGGTTGGTCTGGAAGGCGATTTCGTCGATGACCTTGATGATCTTGGAGATGCTCTGGGCCGAATCGCTGATATCGGTCATGGCGCCGACCATCTCTTTCATCTGGGCATTACCGTTCTGGGCCGCATCCCTGGCCTGACCGGCCAGCTGGTTGGCCTGGGTGGCGTTGCCGGCGTTGAGCTTGGTCTGCGAGCCCATCTCGGTCATGGAGCTGGTGATCTCCTCAAGCGAGGCGGCCGATTCGGTGGCCCCCTGGGAAAGCGACTGGCTGGCGGAGGAAACCTGGGCCGCCGCCGAGTTGACCTGCTCACCGGCCAGGTAGATTTGACTCAAGGTGGTGTTCATGTCGGCAAGGGTTTTGTTCAGAGCCGCGCCGATGGAGTCCTTCTCATCCAACTGATGGGCCTCAAAAGCAAAGTTGCCGTCGGCGATCTTTTCCAGGGCCACGACAAAATTGGTCTGCAGGTTGTCGGCAAAATCGTCCATCCCCTTGGCCATTCTGCCCACTTCGTCCTTGCTGTCCATGCGCAGCCGTTGCTGGAGCCTCCCCTTGCCCATCTCCTCAAACATCTCCACGGCCCTAAGAATGGGCCGGGTAATGGAGCGGGTAATCCCGGTGGCCAGCAACACCCCCAGGGTGATGCCCACCAGCAGGAACCCGGCGATCAGAGTGGTGGATCTGGAAATAAACGACTCCGTGGTCCGGGAAACATCCTGCTGAACCTCCTCAAGCCGGTCGCCGACCTCCCGTGAGGTCTTGACCAGGGCGGCGTCCGCCTTTCTATCCTGCAGCATGGCCTCGTGATACTTTTTGCCCGCAGTCTCATATTCGACAAGATACGAGGAATACTTGCTTGCCAACTGACTGAAAACAGCCTTGGCTTTTTCCAGCTGTTTTTGGTAGGCGTTCCACTGTTCGTCGGCATTGGTGGCCAACAGGTAGATGGCGGTAATGCGCAGAAGCAGGAATTGCTGCACCACCTCTGGATTGACCCCTCCGGCCGCCTCGATGGCAGCGGTAAAGTCCCAACCGATCTTGCGCCAGGCGGAGAATGCCTCGTCTTTTTTCTTACGGGCCTCCATAATCTCACTAAACGCCGCCTGATATTCGTTAAGGGAGGCAGGAATCTTATCAACGATGCCCTGCTGGGTGGCACTCAGCCCCATACCCTTCATGGCCTCCAACTGTTTTTTTAGACTGGCGTAATCGTCCTGCCATTTCTCCGCGCTGTTCTTGGTATCCTTGCCGATCAGGGTAAAGCCGCGCAACTGGAAGTTTTTCTCCTGACGGCGACAGTTGAGCAGATCTTCCGTACAGTGGCTGGAGATCTTGCCCAGTTCACTCAGCCTGGCCATCCGGGTGAGCCCCCACCAGCCATTCACCCCAAGGATCGCGGCAATGAGAATCACCAGACCAAACCCCAGCCCCATCTTGCGAGACAAACTCAAATCCTTGAACATCGCGCCTCCTCCTTTCAGAATCAAACACCCTCTTTTCTTGCCACAGCCCCTCGTTTATTTTATACGATTGACTCCCCGGCACTCCCACGCATCCTGTTCCAGCTCCCATTTTCCGGAGCACCTCCATGCAAAACGATCATGCAGTGCATGCGGTATTCTCAAATAACCAGGCGGGTGCCCACAGAAAAACAGCCGCCCACCTGGACTCTTTCAGTTAATACCTACCGAACTCTTTATCATCCAGGGCAATGACGCTGCTAGGCTTGACCTTGGCTGCCCCGCCACCTTGGCCGCCACCACCCCAGCCGCCGTAATCAAGCTGGGGCCGGTTGGCAGCCATCTGCTGCTGCGGCTGCATCGGGGCAAACTGCTGGCGCTCGGAAGCCATCTTCAGTTTAAAACGCGCCAGCATCTGCCGCAACTGCCCGGCCTGGCTGGAAAGCTCTTCCGCTGCCGCCGCACATTCCTCGGCGCTGGCCGTGTTCTGCTGGGTAACCTGGTCGATCTGTCCCAAACCCTCGTTCACCTGGGAAATACCCTGCGCCTGCTCATTGGAGGCGGCGGCAATCTCTCCCACCAGATCCGTGACCTTGCCCACCGAGGTGACAATCTCGCCCAAGGCCTCGGCGGTGCGATCGGCAATCTGGGTGCCTTTTTCGGTCTTGCGCACCGAGCCCTCGATCAGCTCGGCCGTCTCGCCCGCCGCCTTGGCGCTCCGCGCCGCAAGGTTGCGCACCTCTTCGGCCACCACGGCAAAGCCCTTACCGTGACGTCCGGCCCGGGCCGCTTCCACCGCGGCATTAAGGGCCAAAAGATTGGTCTGGAAGGCGATTTCGTCGATGACCTTGATGATCTTGGAGATGCTCTGGGCGGAGTCGCTGATATCGGACATGGCGCCCACCATCTCCTTCATCTGCAGGTTGCCATTCTGGGCCACTTCCTTGGCCTGATTGGCCAGCTGGTTGGCCTGGGTGGCGTTGCCGGCGTTGAGCTTGGTCTGCGAACCCATCTCGGTCATAGAGCTGGTGATCTCTTCAAGCGAGCTGGCCGATTCGGTGGCCCCCTGGGACAGCGACTGGCTGGCCGCGGAAACCTGGGCCGCCGCCGAGTTGACCTGCTCGCCGGCCAGGTAGATCTGGCTTAAGGTAGCGTTCATATCTTCCAGGGTTTTGGCCAAGGCCGCGCCAATGGCATCCTTGGCATCTATCTGATGGGCGTCAAAGGCAAAGTTGCCGTCGGCGATTTTTTCCAGAGCCACGACAAAGTTATTCTGTAGATTGTCGGCAAAATCGTCCATGGCCTTGGCCATCTGACCGATCTCGTCCTTCCGCTCCATCCGCAACCGCTGCTCCAGATGGCCCATGCTGAGTTCTTTCAGCATCTCCATCCCCTGGTTCAGCGGTCCTTCGATGCCCTTGGCCAGAATAACCCCGAAGAGTGCGGCCAGCAAAACGCCCACCACCACGGCAACCATGGCCTGCCGCGCGCTGCTGACAGCGGCGGCCTTGCCAGCAACTACCGCCTCATCCCCAAGCTTGATATTCAGGGCAAGAACCTCCTGTAGGGCCGCGAACATCTCCTTGGAGGCTTTGCGTTCACTGCCCAGGCCTATCTCAATGGCAAGATTCATCCCCTCCACATCCCCGGCCATATACCGGGCAAAGGCCGCATGAAACTTCTCAGACTCCTTCCGCCACCGCTCCTCCGCAGCAAGATACTTCTTCCAGAGCACCGCCTCTTCCGCAGTCTGCGGCAGGGGCGCGTAAATATCATACCCCTTTTGATATAGCTCCCAGTATTTCTTGATGCTGGCCAGCTGCTCCACCCGCTGTTCCGGAGAGATCATGCGGGCCGCCAGCAGAGTCCTTGCGGCGGCCTTGATGTTGGTAAGGCCGTCTTGCATGACTGTCAGTCCTTCGACAGAGGGCAGCCGCACCGCCCCTACCTCTTCCAAGTTTTTGGTTAATTCCTTGATGCCATAATATCCCACCCCCCCAACAACGGCGCAGATAAGGGCGACCAGCATAAATGCGGACAAGAGCTTCTTGAACATTTTCATATTATTGATGAAATCTTTCATCCCAGGTTCTCCTCGTAGGTTATCCCGTTACGCCGCCGGGGCGATTTCTTCCAATTGGGCCAGCTCTTCTTCATAGAGCAACTGTTCCACATTGAGCAGGATCTTTACCTCGTCATTGACCTTGCCCATGCCTTGCAAAAACCGGCTTCGCTTGCCCTTGGCCTTTTCCGGCGCCGCCTCCACCTGCGACTCGGGGATGTCCACCACCTCCTGCACTTTGTCCACGACCAGGCCGATGGAGGTGTTGTTGATGTTTACCACGATGATACAGGTCCGCTCGTCGTACTCGCGCGGTTCCATGTGGAAGCGAGAACGGACATCCATCACCGGAATCACCTTGCCACGCAGGTTGATCACCCCTTTCAAGAATTCCGGCATGTCCGGCACCTCGGTGATCCGCTGGATGCCGATAATCTCGGTGACGAACCGGATCTCGATCCCGTAATCCTCCTTGGCCAGATGAAAGGTCAGATACTTGTCCTTCTGGGTATCCTCGTTGTCGTCCGCCCAATCATCATCTGCTTCTTCCCGATACTTTTCTTCCGCCATAAACAAATCCTCCACTGTTGTTGTCAGGCAACTTCCTTGCACGGAAAAAACACCACGCCCTGACATAAAAAACTATCGTTTTCAAAATCATCTCATGTGTGGTTTTTCTTGTATAGCTGATTTTTTTGTACTGAAAATTGCATCGTAGAGTCAACATTGATGTCTCTTGAAAAGAAGGGGACGTCCGTGTTCCTGAGGCAACGACCAGAGTCGTCCGTATGGATGACACGATATTCGGAATGGCGAGATTACCGAGCAGGTCATGCCAGAAAAAGGGGGCTTTTTCGTATTCCTCCGGAGGATAGCCGATTATGGCAATCCTCCGGAGGAGAGTGTGGGGTTTCAACGGGGGCGGTCCTTCCATCTTTTCACATTGCCGGTTTATCCGCCGAAACATCCTTGCCTGCCGACAACCTGTGCCACCTGGGCCTTTTCCCTCGGGATTTCCTGCTGTTCCTGACCAAGACAGCGGCCTACCTGATGCAGTAATTCGCTTATCAGGAAAGGCTTAGCCAAAAAGCTCTCCGCTCCGCATTTAAACGCCAAGCTGACTGTTTCGTATACAACATCACCGGAACAGAGGTACAGCCAGTGGCGTGTCGAGAAAAACTACTTCAAAATCCCCCATAAAATCCGTTAGGGTTGCCTGAAAAATCGTCTGGCGGCATAAGGCAACCCTGTTTCCCGAAAACCAAACCGGATCTCGAGGCCCCAATCCTCTTGGGCCTAATGGAAGCGCTGATACTTGTCCCTCTGGGTATCCTTATTGTCATCAGCCCAAACACCCTCTGTTTTCCCCCAAATCTTTTTTTCCGCCATAGACAATTCCTCTGCGGCTATTGCCAGGCAACACCCTTACGCAAAAAAAAACACTGGGTCCGGAGCTAAAAAAATAACGTTTTCAAAATCATCCCATGTATACTTTTCCTAAGTAAAGCTGATTTTTTGTTTGCCATTTTCTTTCATCCAGAGGGGCTTGCATGGAAACCGAAATCTTTAAAGAAGAAGCCTTCGAACTTCTCGACGACATCGAAGATACCCTCTTGCTGCTGCGAGACGACCTGACAAATGCCGAGCATATCAACCGAATTTTCCGAGCGGTTCATACGGTCAAAGGCTCCGGCGCCATGTTTGGCTTTAGCGAGGTGGCGGATTTTGCCCACAAATTTGAAAACGCCATCGACGCTATCCGCAAAGGCGAAGCCGCACTCAATGAAGAATGCCTCAACGTTTTTCTTGCCGCCCGGGACCAGATCAAGGTCATCCTTGAGGCCGAAAACCCTAAGGCTCCGGAGGTGACGCGGGAATCACAGCACCTCATCCAGCAGCTCATCGCGGCGGTGTGCCCCCCTTCCTCCTCACCACCCCCAACCCTGCCGCAACCTGTGACGCCTCCACCACAAAGTCCCGTAGCGCCCCAAATTACCACCCCGACTCCTGCCCCACCTCGGCATAATGCAGGACAGCCCTCAGCCGCCGACCTGCTCCAGCTGCCTCGGCTCACAGCCCTAATCGTGGAAGATGAATTCATCAGCCGATACATCCTTCAGGAATTTCTCTTCCCCCTTGGCACCTGCCACATCGCGGTAAACGGCTTTGAGGCTATCCTTGCCTTCAAATCCGCGCTGGTGGAGAAACGGCCTTACGACTTGGTCTGCTTGGATATTATGATGCCGGGGATGACCGGCACAGACGTTGCAAGGGAACTACGGAGACTGGAGGCGGAAATGGGGATAAACCCGCCCTGCAAAATTCTCATGACCACCGCAGTCAACGACAAAGAAATAATTGTCGGAATGTTTCAGGAAAAGCTCTGCGATGCCTATCTGATCAAGCCGATCCACAAAGAAAAGCTGTATGAACTCATCCGGAATTCTTTTGTCTCGCCTAGGACACCGGGCTGACCACATTCGGCAATAAGGATCTGCTCATATGTTTCGTACTTTCCGGCCGAAAAGGTTCAAGGATTTTCGTCAATCCCTTGCCAAGCTATTCGGCATCACCCGCACCCTCCAAGATACGAGTGGCACAAGGCTCCCCCCACTACTGATTTACTCTCTGATTTTCCTCATCTTGCAGCTTATCTTTATAGCTTTCCTGGCCCAACAAAAAAAAATGGACCAAGAAAGCTATCTCAAACAAATCATAGCGCAGGAAAAAACCTCCCAGAATGCAACTCTTGTTACTTTTCGGAAACAAGCGTATTTTTTGTTCCGCCTCTACATCAACAGGCCGGAGATTCTCTCCCTGTTGAAAAAAGCGTCTGAGAGCGGATCGGAGGAAAGAGATAAACTCCGCAGCGAGCTGTATAAACAGCTCGACCCCATGTACAACCAAACAAAAAAAGAATTTTTCCCGCAGATACATTTCCATTTTGCAGACGGGACAAGTTTTTTGCGCATGCACCGCCCTGAAGTGTTTGGCGACGATCTGTTCACGGTCCGAAAGAGCATCAAGATAATCTCCCAAAAAAATCAATTCCAAGAGGGCTTTGAGGTTGGCCGCCACACAGAAGCTTTCCGGTTTATCTTCCCGCTGCCTCATGAGGCAAGAGATATTGGGAGCGTTGAATTCAGCGTGCCCCCCTCTCTTTTTCGGGAAACACTTTCCACTCTCTTTCAGGACGAATACCGGTTCATCCTGAAAAAAAATCAGGCTGACCGTGCACTCCTTGCCGATATCCAAAAAAAACGTCTCCCAGCTGCTCTTTCCAACGATTTTTACCAGGAAAGAGATAGCGAACACTTTCATTCGGAGCTGCACGAAAGTCATCTGCCGCCGGAACTCATCACGGCGATCGACCAAAAACTTCACGGCACCGTTGAGGCAAGCCTGAGACAAGAAGCTCTGTTTGCCAGGATTATCAAGATGGGCGACAATTACTACATCATAACCTTCCTGCCGATCCTCGATCTGGAACAGCAAGTGACAGGGTACCGCATCTCTTACCGACAAGACCAACACCTTGCCCTCTCTCGACCACACTTTATTTTGTTCTACCTCATTGGCACCGGCCTCATGCTTTTGACCTTGATCCTGCAAGGCTATTTCTCCAAGGCCCAGCGGAATCGTCTCCTTTTTCAACAAAAAATTCTCAATGCCATTCCAACTCCGATTTTTCACAAAAGCACCCAGGGCTATTTTTTCGGCGCCAATACTGCTTTTTTCAACTTAACAACTATCCTGCCCGAACAACTTCCCGGCAAGACAGCCATCGAGGTTTTCCCAGCTCTGCCCCCGGCAGTCATGTCAGATCTTGACCAACAGGCAATATCCTCCGGGCAGATAGTGGAACGCGAAGTCCACCTTCGAGACGAAAAAGGCACACAACTTTGCCTCATTCTCAACGAAACAATGATTACAACCGAAGAACCAGACACGTCCGGCGCCATAATCGGCGCGGTCATAGATATTACCGAAAGAAAAAAAGCTGAAGACATTACCCAGAACGCGCTTTTGGAGATGGATCAGATCTTTAACACCGCTGCCGACGGCATGTGGGTAATAAACACCGACTTTACCTGCCAGATGGTCAACGACACCCTGCTCAGCATGCTCCACCAACACCGCGATAATGTTCTTTATAAAAGATGTTTTGAAATTTTTCCTGGGACTCAATGCCATACGCATCAGTGTCCCATGATCCGCATAAAAAATGGCGAAGGCAGGATAGAAGCCGAGGAGGCAAAGCTCAGAAAAAATGGGGATAATTTTTTCGTCCTGCGCACCGCAACACCTTTCCGAGACTGGGATGGAAAACTTCTGGGTATCGTGGAAAATTTCAAGGACATCACTGAACGCTTACAATCCCTAACCGCGCTCTCCGCAGCCAAGGATGCCGCCGAGGCGGCAAATCAAGCAAAATCAAATTTTCTTGCCAATATGAGCCACGAAGTTCGTACCCCCCTCAACGGCATTCTGGGCATGACCACCCTCACCTTGGGCACCGAGCTCACCGAGAAACAGCAACAATACCTCGGCATGATGAAAAAATCAGGGGAACGATTACTGGTCATCCTCAACCAGATTCTTGATTTCTCCAAACTGGAATCCGGCAAGCTTGAGATTGAATTAATCCCCTTTGCCCTTCGCGATCTTCTCAATGAAGTTTTCACCCCTTTTGCCATACAGCTAAATGAAATGGGCATCACAAGCACTCTTTTCGTTGCTCAGGATATCCCAAATCACTGGCAGGGCGATGCGGGCCGCCTACGGCAGATTCTGACAAATTTATTGGATAACGCCAAAAAATTCACCGCCCAGGGCAGCATTTCGCTTCGCGTTGAGATTGCAGACCAAAGCGACGAGAAAACAACCCTGCATTTCAGTGTTCAGGATACCGGCATCGGCATTCCCGCAGACAAACAGCAGCTTGTTTTTGCTCCCTTTAAGCAGGCAGATAGTTCCCTGACCAGGAAATACGGAGGAACCGGTCTGGGACTGAGCATCAGCAAGCAGCTCATCGATATTATGGAGGGTACGATCTGGCTTGAAAGCGAGGAGGGGAAAGGTACCACAGTCCATTTTTCTCTCCCCTTTCATCAAATGCCCAGGGTTATCGAACCAAACACGGTCATCCCCATTGAACGGTTGACGCAAGTCAGAGTGCTCGTTATTCAGGATACCTCGCCCCCACTCCTGTCGCTTGCACAGATCCCACCAAATTCCTTCCAAGAGACGGAGAGCATCCCCCTTCCAGCGTCCTGGCCGCCGGAGCTTAAGCATCCCTCCTACGAGCTGTTGATCCTTGCCATGGATGAAGATTGCTTGAGTCTGATTGAGAAAATCCGCAAAGATGAGCGGTTCCGGAACACCCCTATCATTTTCATTGCTCCATCAGGGTTCCGGGGAGATGCACTACGGTACCGACAGCTGGGAGTGGACGCCTATCTCACCGGCAACATCTCATCGGACCAACTCCTCACGACAATACGCATGGTGCTTGCCCAACCGACTTCCCCGCAGGCAAGTGCTGAACTGATTACCCGACACACTTTGCGGGAAACAGAGAACGTCCCTCACATTCTGGTGGTTGATGATGATTTTGTAAATCGGGTACTGGATGAAGAAATGCTGAAAATTGCAGGCTGGCGGGTCAGTGTTGCCGAAAATGGCGAACAGGCACTCGCTCTGCTGAAAAAAGAACACATCGATCTTCTCCTCATGGACATGCAGATGCCCATCATGGACGGTTATACTGCCATGGAGAAAATCAGGGAAAAAGAGCAACAAACCGGGGGCCACCTGCCGATCATCGCCCTTACAGGTTTTGCCTTTGCCGAGGATCGGGACAAATGTCTGGCATCCGGGGCGGACGATTATCTCAGCAAACCCTTCAAGCCGGAAGAACTCATGGCAACCGTCAGGCAGCACCTGCAACAAGGTAAGGAAGCAAATAATGCGTGAGAAACAGCGGGTTGACGAGGCTACGGAGCAAGGCCGACATTCGGAATATCCGCTCCCGGAAAACAAGGACATCTACCAGTCCGTGGTCGAGGAGCAGACCGAGCTCATCTGCCGCTATCGGCCGGATGGCCGCCTCTCCCTTGTCAACGGGGCATATGCCGGCTATTACGGAAAAACCAAAGAAGAACTTCTCGACAAAAATTTCATCCCCCATATCCCGGACCAGGACCTCTCCCTCATCCGCGAGCGCACTGCCGCGATCACCAGGGGAAACCCTCTGGCCGTGTTCGAGCACCACATCATAATGCCCAATGGCGAGGTACGCTGGCAGGGCTGGACCCACCGGGGGATTTATGGGACGGACGGCGGGCTCAGCGAATACCAGGCCGTGGGCCGCGATATCACCGACCGCAAGCGGGCGGAAGAAGGGTTGGAGCAGGAACGCGCCAACCTGCAGGCCATCTTCAATACTGCCCAAGTGAGCATGCTGCTGCTCGATGAAAAGGCAAATGTAACCCGGATCAACAAGGAGATGCTCTCCCTGATGGGATTGGACACGGCCAACGACATCCTTGGCCACCAACCTGGCGACCGCCTCCACTGCGTGCAGGCGGTAACCGATGCCCGGGGCTGCGGTTTTACCGAGGCCTGCCCAAAATGCCCCATCCGGAACACCATTGAGCACACGCTCAAGACCGGAGAAGAGGTTCGCGAGGTCGAGACGAAACAGCGATTCGTCATCGCCGGCGAGGAACGGGAGTTTTTCTTCTCCCTCAATGCCTCGCCGTTGGAAATCGGGGGCAGACGCCATGTCCTCCTCGCCCTCTACGATATCTCCACCTGCAAACGGACTGAGGAATCCCTCCGGCAAGCAAAACAGGCCGCAGAAAAAGCAAACATCGCCAAAAGCGCCTTTCTGGCCAACATGAGCCATGAGATCCGCACCCCCATGAACGGGGTGATCGGCATGGCCAGCCTGCTACTGGGCATGGATCTTGATGAGACCCAACGCCATTACGCCGAGCTTATCCAGACAAGCGGCCAGAACCTGCTCGACCTGATCAACGATATCCTGGACTTTTCCAAGATCGAGGCCAATCACCTGGAGCTGGAGGAACTGGACTTCGATCTGCGCACTGCTCTCGCCCAATGCGCCGAACTCCATGCCATCACCACCCAAAACAAAGGGATCACCCTCAGCCACAGTATCGCCCCCGAGGTGCCTGCCCTGCTCACCGGGGATCTCGGCCACCTGCGCCAGATTCTCATCAATCTGGTGTCCAATGCCATTAAGTTCACCACCACGGGCGAGGTCGCCGTAAAAGCTTCCTTGGTCGGCGAGCGCGATACCCAAGTAACCCTGCGCTTTACCGTGCGCGATACGGGCATCGGGATCCCCCAGGACAAAATCCCCCTGCTCTTCAACGCCTTTCAACAGGTGGACGCCTCAACCACCCGCAAGTTCGGCGGCACAGGGCTGGGCCTGGCCATTTGTAAGCGATTGGCCGAAATAATGGGCGGCGAGATCGGGGTCGAAAGCGAGGCAGGTAAGGGCTCGACCTTCTGGTTCACGGTGGTCCTGAGAAAACAAGCGCAGACCGGACGAGAGCCCCAGCCTATCGCTACAAAAAAGGCACCCATCAGCCGCACGAGCCAGCAGAAAAAAAAGCGCGCCCGGTTCCGGATTCTCCTGGCCGAAGACAATATCACCAACCAGAAGGTGGCACTGGGCATCCTCGGCAACCTCGGATTCAGCGCCGATGTTGCCGCCAACGGAAAAGAGGCGATCACCCTGCTGGAAACGCTGCCCTACGACCTGATCCTGATGGATGTGCAGATGCCGGAGCTGGACGGCTTTGCTGCAACCCAGCTGATCCGCTCAGGACAGACCAAGGCAAACAATGCGAACCTGCCGATCATCGCCCTGACCGCGCATGCCATGAACGGCTATCGCGAACTCTGCCTTGAAGCCGGGATGAACGATTACCTCACCAAGCCCATCGAGCCGCAGGCCTTGGCGGAGAGCCTGGATAGCTGGCTGACTAGTCCGGGCCAGTCAGATGGACCGGCAAGCCATGACCTGAGAGAAAACGGTTCGGCCGAGCCTCCCCCTGTTTTTGACCGCCAGGCCCTGATAGCCCGCCTGGGCAATGAGCTGGCGGAAAAAATTATCGCCATCTTTCTCGATGATATGCCCAGCCAACTCACGATTCTCAAGGAATATATCGACCAGGCCAAGCAGGAAGAGGCCGGAAGCCAGGCCCACAAAATCAAGGGTGCGGCGCTTACTGTCTGCGGCATGGCTTTTGGCGGAGTGGCTTTTGCCATGGAGACGGCGGGAAAGGCAGGCAGTATGGAGGAGATTACGGCACTCTGGCCTGAATTGGACCACCAATTCGCGCTGCTGACTGAGCAGATGCTGGAAAGCCGTTGATACAGAGATACATTTCAGGACTGATCGTTGATTTTTTTTAATGACGCCTTGGACCGATCCACTATAATAACGCCAGACAACCCAACAGATTACCCGCACACCAAGGAGGTTCCATCATGTGTGTCCCCCATACGGATTTTGAAAAGGCGCTCGCCGTCGGACGCCCACCCAATATTGTCAGGCTTTTCCCAAACTCCAAAGCCCTGATCGTCAGCGGTAAGGTGATCGACCGGGCCTTACGGGCCAAGGACAAGGCCATGACCATCGCCGCCAACGGCCGCAACAACTTCATCATCCGCGGTGCCCTGTTGGCCGCGCAGCGGGCCAATGCCCCGATCATCATCGAGATCGCCCGCTCCGAGGGCGGGGCAAACGCCTACTGCCCGACGAATTACTGGAACATGGCCATGCAGGTGGACCAGGCCATGAACGAACTGGGAATCACCGTGCCGGTGGCCATCCATGCCGACCACTACGGAATCAAAAAGGAAACGGAGCTTGATTTCGCCAAGGTGGAGATTCCCACCATCTTCGAGGCGGGCATAACCTCCATCGCCATCGACGCCTCCCACCTGCCGGATGACAAAAATCTGCTCACCAACCTGGCCCTGACACAGCTGGTGCCCGCTTGGGCAGGATTGGAAACCGAGATCGGGGAGATCAAGGGCGACCAGGGGCTTTCCACCCCGGCGGAAGCGCTCTTTCTCATCCAGGGTCTCAATGCGCACAATATCTTCCCCGACTGGATCGCCTTGAACAACGGCACCACCCACGGCATTGAAGACAGCGGCCAGGGCATCCAGGTGGGGCTCACCGCCGAGGTTCACGCCGGCCTGGCCCCCTACCATGTTTCCGGCGCCCAGCACGGCACCTCGGGCAACAGCTCGGAGCGGCTGCGGGAGATCGCCGCGCAAACCTCCACCACCAAGGCCAATGTGGCCACGGCCCTACAGATGGTTTCCTGGGGCTTGCAGGTCAACGACTACGGCAATGCCATCCTGGACGCAGACGGCAATTTCATCAAGGTGAAGGACGCCGGGGTCACCGAGGGTATGTGGCAGCAGATGGTTGCCTACGCCGAGGCAAACGGCTGGAAAAAAGGCAACTACAAAAGCCTGAATCTCCCCTTTGAGCCGAAACTGATGGGCCAGCCCAAGGCGATCCGGGAACGGATGGTGAAACGGGTGGAAGAATTTGTCTACAATCTGCTGGTCAACGTCTTCAACGCCCAGGACAGCGCTCCCTTTGGGATCAAGGCCATCCTGGACAAGGGTTCCTACGACATGGGCCCCAAGGTGGGCCGCATTGAAGATCCGGCCCAGTGGACCGGAGAAAAGATCGCCCGGCGTGCTGCCAGCCTCGGCACCGACAAAGGCCCGGCGGGTGATTTTGACGATTGATGGCCTGACCCGCACAAACCCCTGTCCCCCTTCCCGCCGCTGGTCTTATGACCGGCGGCGTTTTTTTAGAAGCCGTTAGGGGGAAACCATTGCTTCTTGACCATCGCCGTTAACAGCAGTGTAAGCGGCGCTGCTCCGTTACGGCTCCTTATGCCGTTCGCGCCATTTCAAACAGCATGAGTATTTGCTACAACGGCTTACCGGTCAAGCACCCTGCGGATGATCCTGGCGAGTTGCTCACCGACGATGGGTTTCATGGCTATCGCATCAATAATGCCCGACTCGGTCAGATCGGCGGTGACCTTATCGCTGTACCCGGTGCACAGGAGGATAGGCATGCTGGGCCGTATCGCCTTAATCCTTTTCGCCAGGATATCCCCGCTCATCTGGGGCATATTCATGTCGGTGATAATCAGATCGTAGTCATCCGGCGATTTTTGAAAGGCAGCCAGGGCCTCGACGCTGGAAACATAGGCATCAACCCGGTAGCCGAAGCTGCCAAGCATCATCCTGGCCAAATCCATCAGCATTATTTCATCGTCGATAAAGAGAATCCGTTCAGAGCCGGGCTGGATGGCCTCGTCTTCCGGCGCCGCCACGATCTCGTCGGCAACAACCACCGGGAGAAACACCTTGAAGGTGGTGCCGACGCCAGGTTCGCTGGTCACCGAGATCGCCCCGCCCCTACTTTTCACAATGCCGTCCACCACCGAAAGACCCATACCGGTGCCCCTGCCTTGGCCCCGGGTGGTGAAGAAGGGCTCGAAGATGCGCGAGGCGATCTCCGGCTTCATGCCGCAGCCCGTGTCGCACACAGTGAGACAGAGGAAAGGCCCGCCTGCCAGCCCGGGTCGGTTTTTAACAAAGGCGGCGTCGAGTTCGACATCCTCAAGGCCAACATCCAGCACCCCGCCCGTGTCGTGCATGGCCAGCGCGGCATTGGTGCAGAGGTTGATGAGGATACGGTGGATTTCACCGGGATCGGCCAGGGTCAAGGATTCGGAAACGATATTGGCCCGGATTTCAATGGTGGTGGAAATCGTGGCCCGGATGAGCTTGAGGGCCTCCTTGATGATGGGCTGGACCTGGATGGGCTGGACAACCTGGGTTTCCATGCGGCTGAAAGCGAGAATCTGCCGGATCAGGTCGGCAGCCCGCCTCGAGGCACGTAAAACGTTTTGGAGATATTCCGCGCTCGTGCCCTGGGGGCCGCAACCAATAAGGGCCAGCTCGGTGTAGCCGACAATGGCGGAAAGGACATTGTTGAAATCGTGGGCAATCCCGCCGGCAAGGGTGCCGATAGCCTCCAGCTTCTGCGTCTGGGCAAGATGGTTTTCCGTTTCCACCTGTTTGGTGACGTCACGGCGGGTACAGGCGTACCCGGAGATCGCGCCGGCAGTGTCGCGGATGGGAGCGATGATCGTATCCAAAAGAAGAACGCGACCGTCCTTGGCCTGGTTGCTCAGGCGTCCCTCCCATTTCCCCCCGGCCTTAAGGGTTTCCCACATGGCGAGCCCAGAAGCCTCGTCGCCTTTGCCTGCCATGAGTAAAGCGAGGTTGCTGCCGATCAGCTCTTCGTCCGCATAACCGGTTGTCGCCATTTGCGCCGAATTAACGTACTGGATGACCCCCTGGTCGTCGCTGATGATGATATCTTCCGCAGCCTGCTCGATGGCGGCGGCAAGACGGGCAATGTGCTCCTCGCTCTTTTTGCGTTCGCTGATATCGCGGACCACGGCAATCAGGCGATCATCGTCGCCGATCCTTGCCAGGCGAAGGCTGACCTCGACCCAGAATATTCGCCCATCCAGGGCGCGGGCTTGCCAGTCGAAGATTTGCGGGGTGCCGACCACGGCGACCTGAACTCTGGCAAAGGCGCCCTCCGCCGTGTAGGGAGGGACACCGGAGCTGAAGGCCCCGGCCTCGCTGTTGCACGCCTCCTCGCGGCTGCAGGCGAAAAGCTCACACATCCGCTGGTTGACGTCGAGAATCTTACCGGTGGTGGCATCGTGGACAAAGATGGCCTCACCCACCGCGTTGAAGATGGCAGCAAACCGCATCTCGCTTGCCCGAAGTTCCTCAACATGGATGGCCACTGCGGCGGACATGGCATTGAAATCCCCTGCGAGTACCGAAATCTCGTCGCGGCCGGGGATGAGCAGCTTCGCGCTGTAGTCACCCTGGGCCACCCGGCGGGTCCCCTCGGTTAACAAGCGGATGTGGCGGGTGATCAGATAACCGCCGGTGGCAAGCAGCAGCAGGCTCAGGAGAATCTCAATCGCGGCGATGATGATGCCTTCTCGGACGACCTGTTTTTGCGTGGTCACCATGGAGGCCAGGGAAAGGCCGAAATGCACCGACCCGACTTCATTGCCGATGATGGTCAGGGGCAGTTGGGCATCATAGGTGAGGTCGGTCAGCGCCTCGGCAACGCTGTGGTCTTGGTCAGGCAACGCCATAGGATCGTGCTTGCCATCGTGATCCGCATCATGATCGCCGGAGGAAGCGATGGCGTTGCCAGCCGGATCAAAGACGCAGATGTAACGTATATCGGTGAGCTGCGTGGTGGTCAATCGCTTAAGGATCGCCGCCACCTCGGTGTGATCACGGTGAAACACCCGACCCGCCAGCGCGGCATCGAGAAGGGGGGAGATAGCCTCAAGCCGGGCCTGGGTCTGGGACTCAACTGCTTTGTCGAGCAGGTGAAAGCTGTTGGTGAGCAAGGCGGTGAGCATGACAAGCTCGACGGTGATGGCGGTGGCCACCAATTTGAACCGTAACGAACGGTACCAAGGAACGGAGTGGGACTGCACGGTCATTGACTCACCTTGGTTGCACAAAGACATGGACGTAGGGATCGATACGCTCCATGGTCGCCTCGTCAATGGGCAGGAACGACTCGAACTGGCTCTTCTGCAAAAAATCCTTGCCTTCGGGCGTGTCTTTAAAGCCCAACAGCGATTGGCGCAGACGGAGGATGGTCGCCTGATCGGTCTTGGGATGGGCCATCACCAGAAAGGACGGGGCCGCTGGTTTCGCACGGTAAATTTCACGGAGCTGGCGATGCTGTTCCTCGCTG